>JAPKMO010000219.1 GCA_026645945.1 Anaerolineae bacterium | reverse complement strand
TTAGACCGCCACGCCATGCGCCAGTCGGCGGGAAAACTCATAGCGAACCTGGGTCTGGATATTGACCCCAACAGCCCGATCAAAGAACTTCGGGTTGGGCAGCGGCAGCTTGTCGAAATCGCCAAGGCGCTGAGTTTGAACGCCCGCATCATCATCATGGACGAGCCGACCTCGGCCCTCAGCGACACCGAAGTGGATTATCTGTTCCGGGTGATCGGCGGCCTTCGTGAACACAATGTAGCTGTGATTTACATCTCGCACCGGCTTGACGAGGTATTCACAGTCGCCGACCGGATTACGGTGCTGCGCGATGGCGCGGTGGTCGGCACAACCGCCGCACAGGCAATCACCCGCCGCCAGCTTATCAGCCTGATGGTCGGGCGCGATCTCGACGTGCTGTACCCGAAAGTAACCGTAGAACCGGGTGAAACCGTCCTGCAGGTGGAAAATCTCACCTGTCTTCAGGGAACGCGGCGCGTGTTGGATAATGTTTCGCTGTACGTGCGGAAAGGTGAAATCGTCGGGCTGGCCGGGCTGATGGGCGCGGGACGCACGCAGGTTCTGGAGGCTGTGTTTGGCGTGTATCCTGCCAGCAGCCTGAATGGCCGCGTCATCCTTAACGGGATACCGGTACGTTTCGAGTCGCCGCGGGATGCGATTGACGCCGGCATCGGGCTGGTGGCCGAAGATCGTAAGCTGCAAAGCCTGTTGCTGGAGCGTTCGGTCACTGAGAACGCCAGCCTGGCAGTGCTGCGCCAGTTCATGAACCGCCTCACGATCATCAAACGGCGGGCGGAACGGCAGGCCGTAAACCAGGTGGTACAGAACCTGAATATCAAGACGCCATCCATCGAAACCCTGGTGGCAAACCTGAGCGGCGGCAACCAGCAAAAAGTCGTCATCGGCAAGTTTCTGCTGTCGGAAATCGTCCTGTTCCTGCTGGATGAACCCACGCGCGGGATTGATGTTGGCGCGAAGGCGGAGATATACAACCTGGTGGGACAGCTTGCACAGAACGGCACCGCGTTTCTGCTGGTTTCCAGCGAAATGCCGGAACTGCTGGCGGTATGCGACCGGATTTACGTGCTGTGCGACGGCCGCCTGACTGGGGAATTCTCGCGGGAAATGTTCGACCAGGAAGCTATTATGGAAGCCGCGACCCGCTTCGTCGAAAAAGTGACCAATGGCCGTCAACTTCAAGGGGAAATAAGCATATGAGCAATACTATCACGCAGCCTCGACCTGCCCAGCAGCGAACGCTGCTGGCAAACGCGAGCGCCAGCGACGTGGTCACGCTGATCTGCGCCGCCGTCCTGCTGATTTCGTTCGTGGCGCTGCCCTGGGTAGTCGAAGCTGGCAGCACGGTTGCGGGGGTCAGCCTGATTACGTCCGAGACGCTACCAATCAGCGATGATCTGTGGGGCGCATTTACCGAAACGCCCGCCGCCCTGCTGCTGGTGCCGGCAGCGGGACTGCTGGCCGGGCTGGCGGCGGTGGCTGGACTGTACCAGCCGCGCTACCGGCGACCCGGTTCGCGGGTCGTCCAGTTCGCCGGCCTGATGGGAACAGCCTACTTCCTGCTGTTGGCCACGCAAGATCGCGCCAATACGGCTTTTGCGCTGCCGCAGTTCTGCGGCGGTGGCTTCTGGCTGGCGTTTTTCGCCGCCGCCATTCTGTTCGTGCAGTTTTTCTTTGGACGCCCGACCGGGATGCAGAAAGCAGCCAGTTATGCTGGGCATCCCGGAGCGTTACAACAGGTGTTTGGCGGGCTGTTGGCACGCCCCTGGTTCAGCCGCGCGGTTGCGTTTGTTTTTCGATTTCAAAGTTTTTTTGGACTGATTATCGTTTTACTGCTGGCGATTACTTTTTCACCCATTCGTAACGATGCTAACATCTTCCTCAGCCAGCGTAACATCAGCAACGTCACACGCGACGTGGCCGAAACCGGCATCCTGGCGGTCGGGCAAATCCTGGTCATCATCATCGGCGGCATTGACCTGTCCGTCGGCTCGGTGGTGGCGCTGACGGCGACCGGCGTGGCCTTCCTGCTGATGCGCGACCTAATGCCGGCGATCCCGGCCATCCTCATCATCCTCAGCCTGGGGCTGGCGATTGGCTGGTGGAACGGCTGGACGGCGGAACGTTTTCGCATCCCCTCTTTTGTGACGACGCTGGCGATGCTCAGCATCGCGCGTGGTGTGGCGCGCATCTGGTCAGACAACATCGCTGTGCCGCTGTCGTATGGCGCAGGCGGCGCAGACCCATTGTTTGAGGTCATCGGCGAAAGGATCAACGGCGTCTTCCCGGTGCCGGCCATCATCATGTTTATCGTCGCCATCATCATGTCGCTGGTGCTTCAGTACACCGGCTTTGGACGGCATCTCTATGCCATTGGCGGTAACCAGACGGCGGCGCGGCTGTCCGGCCTGGCGGTGTCGCGCATCAAAATCGCGGCGTTTATGCTGTGCGGGTTTTTCGCCGCGATGGCCGGCATCATGCACGCCGCCCAACTAAACCAGGGCAGCCCGAACGAAGCAGTGAATTATGAACTGAACGCTATCGCAGCGGTCGTCATCGGAGGAGCAAGCCTGTCCGGCGGTAAGGGAACGGTCACCGGGGCTATCGCCGGTGCGTTCATCCTCGGCATTCTGGATAATATGCTCAGTTTGAACAACGTCAACAGCAACGTCCAGCTTATCACCAAAGGGCTGCTGGTGATCGCGGCAGTCGCTTTGCAGCAGCTTCGCCCGCGCAACGCTGAGTAAATCCGCCATATCACAGCATGTGATGCGGCTGTTATCGGTAAGTGGCTCGGCAGCACAAAACTGGAAAGGGGGTGATTGAAGCCCTGAGTAATGGTCAGAAATGATGGTGAGCCAGGCAGCAAATTTCAAAGGGTATAAGGAGTTTTCCATGAATAAAAAATTTTTCCTGCTCTTAGTCGTTGCAGCAGCTTTACTTGGAATGCTTAGCGCAGCATCCGCTCAAGGCGAGTGGCAGGCTTTTACCGAAGATATGCTTGGCGGTGGGATCGTTAAACTTGAGGCCCGGCCTGAAGGCCCTCTGCCGGACGGCTGCCCGGCCCCGGCGGTGAAAGACAAATACGTGATCGGCATGTCGCAGGCCAACCGCGCCGAACCCTGGCGCGAGGCGATGGACAGCCAGATCGCTGCTGCCGCCGCCGCCTATCCCGAATTCGAGGTTGTTTTCCAGGACGCCGCCCAGGATAACGCCGATCAGGTCAGCGATGTTGAGAACCTGCTCACCCAGGGCATTGACCTGCTCATCATCTCCCCCAACGAAGCCGCGCCGCTCAACGAGGTCGTCAAGGAAGTCTGGGAGAGCTGCGTGCCGGTGATCGTCCTCGACCGCAACCTGGTTGACCCTAACTACTCCATGTTCATTGGTGCCGATAACGTGGCTATCGGTCGCGCCGCCGGCAAGTATGCAGCCGACTGGTGTGCTGCCAATGGGCGCGATGAATGCCGAATCGCCGAGATTCGCGGTCTCGAAGGCGCGCCGCCGGCCAAGGATCGTGGTGATGGCTTCCGCATGGGTCTGGCCGATGGCGGTCTCAGCGACGCCAACATCCTCTTCTCCCAGAACGCCGACTG
>JAPKMO010000218.1 GCA_026645945.1 Anaerolineae bacterium | reverse complement strand
TCCTTGCAGGCATACTGAAGCCCCTGGTCGCTGTGATGGATCAGCGGACAGTGACCGCTTGCCAGCGCCCGCTTCAGCGCCTTGAGCGTCAGATGATGATCCAGCGAGCGGCTCAGATGCCAGCCGCGCACCGCGCGGGTGAACACATCCATCAGCACCGCCAGATAGACAAAACCCTGTCCCAGGCGCACGTAGGTGATGTCCGCCACCCAGATGTCGTCCGGGCGTGCGGCAGTTTCCCCCTTGACCAGGTTGGGATAGCGCGGGAAGGGATGGTCACTGTTGGTCGTGCGTTTCCTGCGCTTTTTCACCGGACGCTGCAAGCCCATCTGCCGCATCAGCCGCTGGATGCGCTTGTGATTGACCGTCCACCCCTCCCGTTTCAGCAAGGCGGTCAGGCGGCGATAGCCATACGTCGGGTACTCACCCGCTAGCGTCAGCAGCACCTGGCGCAGTGCGTCGGTTTCGCGCTCCTCGGCAGCGTGGTAAAACGTGCTGCGCGCCAGCCCGACCACCGCACAGATTGCCGCCACTGGATACGCTTCCGCTCGCAGCGTCATGACCGCTTGCCGTTTCTGCGCGACGTCCCATCCAGCAAGCGCGAGGCTTTTTTTGCAATCTCCAACTGCATCGTCAGCTTCCCCACCATCTGCTCCAGCTCCGCGATCCGTTCCGCCTCCCCGCTGCTCGGTGTGCCCTTCTCAAACGCCTGTGGCGCGGCTGCCAGAAACTGCGCTTTCCAGTCATTGACCATCTGCGCCGTCAGGTCGTACTCCCGGCACGCTTCTGCAACCGTCTTTTCCCCGCTCAGCAGTTCCAGCACCACCCGGCTCTTGAACTCGCTTGTGAACTTCCGTCTCGTTCGCATCTGTCATCCCTTTCTTGAACATAGGATACTTCATTTAGCCCTCTGTCCAATTCAAGGGGGGCAGTACACCGGTTTCATTTTCGGCAGTCACGCTCGCCCACGAAATCCCCACTCCACGTTCTTTAACCTCGTTAATCAGCCATATCCGCAGCGTCTGCTCCGGCGCTGCGCCCAGGGTGATTGTGATCTGTTCCTGCGTCGCCATCAGAAAAAAGGCGCAGGGAGCGAGCAGAATCACAAACCATACCGCCAACCCCGCCAGGCAGCCCGCCCGCCGGAGCGCATGAGGTCGTTTCCAGGGTACAACCGACATATTTTCAGGGGTGTTCTGGCTTTCGTCCTGCGCGGCCATCAGTCACTCATCTCCCCGGCAAACCGAAATTGAATCGCGTCTTGTTCGTCGTAGCTAACATGCGCGAACAGCGGCGCGTCATCCGCGCCCATCGCCAGAATACGCGGCAGGATGATCGGCAGGTCTTCAACCAGATCATATTTCAGGATGTCCCGGCGGGGAATCCAGTGCAGGGAACCTTCACCATTCCCCACAACCTCACGGCTGTCACTGGCCGCCGTGAACACAAACAGCAGGATGCCGCTTTGTTCCCCCGCGTCAATATTATAAACCGCCCGCAGCCGTACATCTCGAACGGTCAGCCCGGTTTCCTCTACAATTTCGCGCTGGGCGCTGCTCAGCGGGTCTTCGTCGCGTTCGATATGCCCGCCCACCCCATTATAACGATTGGGGAAAACCCGCTTAAACGGCGCGCGCTTCATCAGCAGTACGTCGTCGCCGTTTTGCACAAAACATAACGTTCTTGGAATAACCAGCCATCGCCCTTCGACGGCATCTGCGCCCTGTTCTCGCGCGCCCATTTTTATACCCTCGTTTTTCGTCTCATCCTTGCGCTGTGATTCGCCGGCACCGTTCGCATTGCCTTACGCCCCGGTTCATGATAAGCTACTGTTGCCACACTTGCTATATTCTGCCAGGATAGGATACCAGCTCATGTCATCTGCCCGAAGCGATGCGCCGCCCCCTGACCTGCGTATCGTGCTGACCGAAAGCCTCCAGCCGCACGAACAGCACGACTCGCAGCGTTCCGACCCCCTTATCGAGCGCCTCCGGCAGGAGCAGTTTGTTATCAATCCGCCCATTGTCGCACAGATGGATGAGCATCACTACGTCATTCTCGACGGCGCTAATCGTTTTTATGCCTTTTCTCATCTCAATTATGCTCATATTCTCGTGCAGGTCGCTTCATACGACAGTGGTTACGTCGAACTCAAAACCTGGCGTCATATCGTCTGTAAATGGGAAGCTGCCGAATTTTTAGACCGGTTAAGCCAGCTTCCACTTGTCAGTCTGGTCGAGGGGCAGCAGCCGGATGCGATAGCCCACATCTGGTTGAAGGATGGGCGGGTTGTCGCGCTGCGCGCCCCTGCTAACCACCTGCACGAACGCAACGCCGCCCTGCGCGCCATCGTCAGCATCTACCAGCAGAAGGCCGTGTTACACCGCACCGCCCTCACCGACCTGGACGCCATCTGGCCTCTCTACCCCGACGCCATCGCGCTGGTCGTTTTTCCCGACTACCAACCTGCGGACATCCTGGCGGCGGCCCATCAAAAGGCTTATTTACCGCCCGGCATCAGCCGGCACATCATTCACGGGCGCGCGCTGCGGGTGAACTATCCTCTGAACTGGCTGCGTGATGCCGGCGTCTCGCTGGAGGACAAAAACGCCCAACTTTTCCACTGGATGCAGACCAAATTATCAAACCGCAACGTCCGTTATTATGCTGAAGCAACCTATCAGTTCGACGAGTGATGCACACCCGATGGCTCAAACCGTTCAGGAAGCTCTAAAACAGGCGCAGTTTTACACCGACGGCATCGAATATAGGTTGTTCAAACTGCCGCCAAAAGCGATCACGGCGGCTGCCGGCATCGTCGCCGAGATCGGCGAGCCGTTTTGCGCGCTGATCGTAGACCGGGATGAAGTCAGCCTCATCATCCCTGCCGAGGCCGCCGGTGATTTTATCAAACGGCTGCCCGGCCACGCCGCAGCTCCCCAAAACTACCGGCTCATCACCCTGGATGTGGTTCTGGATTTATCGCTCACCGGCTTCCTCGCGGCGGTCGGGGAAGCATTGGCCGCCGCGGGCGTCCCAATCCTTGTTTATGCCGCCTATTCCCGCGATCATCTTCTCGTTCCTGCCGATCAGTTTGATCTGGCGTTAAAGACGCTGGAAGCGTTACAATCTGGCCTTTAAGCGTCATCAAGGCAGACCCGTTCATGGAAATCCCTATTTTCCCCAGCGACAGACCGCTTCAGCCCAGAGATCAGATTCGTATCGAAGAAATCACCATCACGCCTTATCGTGATCGTTTTCGCGTTCATATCCATATCAAAGTGACCCCTTTTCAGGAGCGCCCGAACCTGCTGCTGATCGCCCGTGATGAGCAGGAGCGTATCGTCAGCGAATTGAACATCATCGAAACCATGCATCACGACATGGAATTTACCCTGCACATCCGCAATGTGGCCGACCCCGCCGGACAATATACGCTCCAGGCCGACCTGTTTTACGAAACGCGCAGCCCGCCGCAGGATCGGCGTATCGAAACCTTCTCTATTCCCGAAGCCGATGAGTGATATTAAACGCCTCTATCTGACGGAAACCCTGGCGCGCGCGCTGGTTCGACACGCCCTGGACGCCGCGCCGTTGGAAGCCTGCGGCATTCTAGCAGGCGTCGGCGATCAGGTGCG
>JAPKMO010000217.1 GCA_026645945.1 Anaerolineae bacterium | reverse complement strand
CCCAACGTCTTTATCGTCCGCCACGATACCCGGCTGGTTTAATGCCGGATTCGACAGGCGACATTTGCCCTACGCCCTCGGTCACAATACGGGGTATACTCGACCTCAATATACATCGGAAGCCATCTCACATAAAATCGGAGGTCTATCCTTGAATCTTCATGAATATCAGTCCAAGTTCCGTTTTGCGGAGTTCGGGATTCCAATCCTAAAGGGCAAAACCGCCAGCACCCCGCAGGAAGCCTACGAGGCCGCCCGCGAGTTGGGATGTCCGGTGGTAGTCAAAGCTCAGGTGCTGGTCGGGGGCCGGGGCAAAGCCGGCGGCGTTAAAGTCGCCCGAACCCCGGAGCAAGCCGAAGACCACGCCAACGCCATTCTGGGTATGAAAATTAAAGGGTTAACCGTCAGAAAAGTATTAATTGACCCCGCCGCCAACATCGCGCAGGAAATTTACCTCGGCATTACCAACGACCGCGCCGCTGGTCGCCCGGTTATCATGGCTTCGTCCGAAGGCGGCGTCGAAATCGAACAGGTCGCCCGCGAAAACCCGGATGCCATCGCCCGCGAACACATTGACCCCTTCCTGGGACTGCTGGATTACCAGGCGCGCAATCTCGCCAGCAGCATTAACCTGCCTCACGAACACTGGCGTGTTTTCTCCCGCATCGCCGCCAATCTCTACCGGTGTTACCTGGCAAGCGACGCCTTGCTGGCGGAGATCAACCCGCTGGTCGTCACCGGGGAAAATCAGCTTATCGCGCTGGACGGGAAAATGATTATTGATGACAACGCCCTGTTCCGCCAGCCGCAGCTTGCCGAAATGCGCGATACCGATGCCGAACCCAAAGAAGAAACCCTGGCGCGCGCTGCCGGAATCAGCTACGTCAAACTCAACGGGCAGATCGGCTGTATGGTTAACGGCGCGGGACTCGCCATGACCACGATGGACATGACCAAACTTTACGGCGGCGACGAGATCGGCCCAGCCAATTTCCTCGACATCGGCGGCGGCGCGCAGGCCTCGAAGGTTGCGGCGGCGCTTCGCATCATCCTGGATGATGCCAACGTAAAATCCGTCCTATTTAACATTTTCGGCGGCATCACGCGCTGCGACGAGGTGGCGCGCGGTATTCTGGAAGCCCTGAACGAAGTGCCCAGCAGCCTGCCGATGGTCATCCGTCTGGTCGGCACAAATTCCGAAGAAGGCCGGGACATCATTGATAACGCCAACATTCCCAATCTATCCAGCGCCGCCACCCTGACGGAAGCGGCTAAAAAAGCGGTCGAGGCCGCCCGGAAAGCCCTCGCGGCAGATAAAGGAGCGCAGTAATCATGGCAATCATGGTCAACCAGGACACCCGTCTTATCGTTCAGGGCATTACCGGGCGCGAGGGCAGCTTCCACACCAAACAAATGATCGAATACGGCACCAATCTGGTCGGCGGCGTGACCCCCGGTAAAGGCGGCGAGTGGGTGCATGGTAAACCCGTTTTTGATACCGTCAAAAAATCAGTGGACGCCACCGGCGCGAACGCCAGCATCATTTACGTGGCCGCCCCCTATGCGCCCGACGCGATTTACGAAGCCGTTGACGCAGGCATTCAACTGATCGTGTGCATCACCGAGGGCATCCCGATTATTGAGATGATGAAGGTTTACCAGTACCTCAGCTATCACAACAGCCGGCTGGTCGGCCCGAACTGCCCCGGCCTGCTGGCGCCGGGCATCGCCAAAATCGGCATCATGCCCGGTTACATCGGCACACCCGGTAACGTCGGCGTCGTCTCCAAAAGCGGCACACTCACCTACGAAGTCGTCTATGCCCTCACCCAGGCTGGTATGGGGCAGACGACCTGTGTCGGCATCGGCGGCGATCCGATCATTGGCACAAATTTCGTTGAAACTCTCCAGATGTTCGAGGAAGACCCGGAAACGGAAAAAGTCGTCCTCATCGGTGAAATCGGCGGGCGCGCCGAAGTGGATGCCGCTGAATTTATCAAAGCGAATATGACCAAGCCGGTGGCCGCTTTCATCGCCGGCAAGAGCGCCCCGCCCGGAACGCGCATGGGACATGCCGGCGCGATCATTGAAGGCGGCGAGGGAACTGCCACCGAGAAGATCGAAGCCCTGCTGGAAGCCGGTGTGCGGGTGGCCGATAACCCCGAACAAATCCCGGCGCTGCTGAAATAACGGCCAACGACGGGGACACGGCGCGGCTGTGTCCCTGTTTTATTCTGTATAAACGGCTTCCACGCTCTCCTGCGGCAGCCATCCCTGGCGGCCATCTGGCAGCGCAAGCCGAATCCAGCCGCTCCGGGACTCAACTATTCGCACTTCTGCTGCCGCGTGTAATGTGAAAAGCTCCAAATAACGTTCTCCAGGCCCGCTCATCACGCGCGCCTGCTCCTCAACGACCACCGCCGCCGCGCGATGGGTGGAAATCCACATCCGGCTCACAAATAGGATTAAAACAAACAAAGCTGCGGCTGCTGCCAGAATCAACAGAAGGCGAAGTGCTGCTCGGCGTTCGGGCCATAGTATCCAGGCCGCCAGCAGGCCGAACCCGGCTGACCAGCCCAGCAGCGTCCCCCACCCCAGTTCGGATAAAGTAACAACGCCGGATGTTAAAATCCCCAGCCCTTCAACCCAACCCCGCTCATCACCCTGAACATCTATGCGGCTGGCGCGCACCAGCCGCAGATTGTGGTCTAAGTCCAGGTCGCGCGGGATAAACACCTGCGCGCGCAGATAGCTCAGCAGCGCCCGCCCCAGGTCGTTGCTCCGGTAGTAGGCATTTCCCAGGTTGTAATAAATGTTTCCGTTGGCTGTGCCGCCGCTGACTGCCGTTTCGTACAGGCGAACGGCTTCTGTATAATCGCCAGACTCGTAAGCGGCGGCGGCCTGCTCGACGGCAGCCGCGTCGTTCTGCGCCTGAACAACGGAACCGGCCAGGAAAACCAGAACGGCGGCGAACAACCGGCGCATCATGCCGTCTCCCACGCGGCATCCAGCCGTTCCAGGGCTGCTGACGACTGAAGAACAAGCTCTCGAACATCTACAGCGCCGTCCGGCGCGTAAATTCCCTGCATCGCCTGTTCCAGACACAGCATAACCTGATCGCTGACATGAATGGGTATGCGGCGTTCCGCCATCATCTGCTGAAGCTCATCCAGCCGCCGTTGTCGAAGCGAAAGATTAAGTTTATCGCCGAAGTACCCCCAGAAGGCCGCTGTAATCTGGCGGCAGGCATCCTCCGGCGGTTGCGTTGTGGCTTTATGCAGGAATCGGCGCGCGCGCATTAAGGCTTCCGTCTGGCGGATTTTAGCCCGGCTGCGTTGGCGGTGGCGCTGGTGCATCATCCATAAACCACTTACAAGCGCACTAAGCGGCGGTATCAGCCACAGCAGCCAGAAAGCTGTACCGGGATAAACTGTGCCGCGTATGGGCTGCAACGAAACCGCCTTAAGCGGCCTGATACCATCGGCCTCGACTGCGTTTTCGGCGGGCGGTAAGGTTTCTATCAGCGCGTTTTCTCCTGGAGAGACTTCAATCTCAACAGGCGTTGTGCTGACCGTCCGGTAGATTAGGCTGTCCGGGTCAAAGTAAACCAGATTCACGGTAGGTAAGGTCTGTATTCCTGGGCGATTGGCGACGAGCAGCCATTCGTACATGCGCTGGCCGACAATTCGCCCATTCTGCTGAAGCGCTGTATAGCTGCCTGGATTAGCGA
>JAPKMO010000216.1 GCA_026645945.1 Anaerolineae bacterium | reverse complement strand
GGGAGGGGGTTTGGGGGAGGGGTTAGAAGGCGAAAGCCCGCTTATCGAGACGAAGTATCTTCATGCGTAAGCCCTGGCACGGCTGTAATAATACGATACTGTTGTTTTGCCGCTGCGGACCTCCCTCAACCCTCATACCTGATATTATTCTACTACATCCTGAACACCCCGTACCGTGTCGCCTCACTCGCCCGGTTCAAACACGCGCTGAGGGCTAACCCCAGCACGCGGCGGGTTTCCGGCGGGTCGAGGATGCCATCATCCCACAGGCGCGCGGTCGAATAATACGGGCTGCCCTCGCGTTCGTATTTGTCCAGAATCGGCTGCTTGAAGGCGGCCTGTTCCTCCGGCGGCATGTCCGGCTGGCCGCCCCGCGCCAGTTGGTCGCGTTTGATGGTCAGCAGCACGTTGGCGGCCTGCTCGCCGCCCATCACGCTGATGCGCGCGTTCGGCCACATCCACAGAAAGCGCGGCCCGTAGGCGCGCCCGCACATGCCGTAATTGCCCGCGCCAAAACTGCCGCCGATGATGACCGTCAGCTTCGGCACGCTGGCGTTGGCGACGGCATGAACCATCTTCGCGCCGTCTTTGGCGATGCCGCGCTGCTCGTATTCCTTGCCCACCATGAAGCCGGTGATGTTCTGCAAAAACAGCAGCGGAATGTTCCGCGCCGTACACAGTTCGATGAAGTGCGCGCCCTTCAGCGCGCTCTCGCTGAATAACACGCCGTTGTTGGCGACGATGCCGACCGGACAGCCTTCGATGCGCGCGAAGCCGGTGACGAGCGTCGCGCCGTAGTCGGCCTTAAACTCGCGGAAGCGGCTGCCGTCCACCAGCCGGGCAATCACCTCGCGGGCGTCGTAACTTTCGCGGAAGGTGGCCGGGATGACGCCGTACAGTTCGTCGGGGTCGTAGAGCGGCGCTTCCGGCGGGGTGATGTCCCAGGCGGACTGTTTTTTGCGGTTGAGCGTTTCGACGATGCCGCGCACGATTTCCAGCGCGTGCGGGTCGTCCTCGGCAAAGTGGTCGGCCACGCCGGAAAGATGCGTATGCACGTAAGCGCCGCCCAGTTCCTCGGCGCTCACTTCCTCGCCGGTGGCGGCCTTCACCAGCGGCGGCCCGCCCAGGAAGATCGTCCCCGTGCCTTTCACGATCACCGTTTCGTCGGACATGGCCGGCACGTAAGCGCCGCCCGCCGTGCAGCTTCCCATCACGGCGCTAATCTGCGGGATGCCCGCCGCGCTCATCACCGCCTGGTTGTAAAAGATGCGCCCGAAGTCGTCGGCGTCCGGGAACACCTCGTCCTGCATGGGCAGGAACGCGCCGCCGCTGTCCACCAGATAAATGCAGGGCAGGTTGTTTTCCAGCGCGATCTGCTGCGCTCGCAGGTGTTTTTTGACGGTCATGGGGAAGTACGTGCCGCCCTTCACGGTCGCGTCGTTGGCAACGATCAGGCACTCCAGCCCGCTTACCCGCCCGATGCCGGTGACGATGCCCGCCGCCGGTGCGTCCCCGCCGTACAGTTCCCAGGCCGCCAGCGGCGACAGTTCCAGGAAGGGCGAGCCTGGGTCAAGCAGCCGGTCTATCCGGTCGCGCACGAACAGCTTACCCTGCTCGCGGTGGCGCTGCTGGTACTGCTGCCCGCCGCCCTGCCGCACCAGCGCCAGGCGTTCGCGCAGTTCGGCGGCCAGGGCGCGGTTGTGCGCCGCGTTCTGCCGGAAGCGATCATCAGCGAGTGAGACGTGCGAGTCGAGTGTTTCCATATGCGCGTTTATCCTAAGTATCTATCCGTAAGCCGATTGATCTGATAACAGAACAGTGGGCTTAAGCCCACTGTCTGGTGGGTTTACGGATAAACTCTAAAGCTTATTCACCTGAGGTGCTATTGTAGCGCAGAGTTAACGCCAGGGTAGAAAATATCACAGTCTATTAACTTTGTGAAATCTTTATCCAGGCGCAAGGCGGCATCCCCCTAAAATAAAGGCTGAATGTGTGTTTTGTGATAGGAAGACATAACATTTATGGAACGGTCATTCTCGACGCAGGCTTCCGCCTATCCCGATTTAACGCTGCCCACCGATCCGCTTATCAAACGCTGGAAAATCGGCGCGGTTCTGGTGATCGTCGTTGCTGTCATCGTTAACGCCATTCTCGGTAATGTGCTGTTCACGCTGTTTGGGTGGGTTTCGATCACCATGTATGGTCTGGTGGTCATCGCGCGCAAAATCATCCAGATTTATCTGGCGGTCAGCAGCAACCGCGCACGCCGGCTGACCATCCGCCGCCCGCTGGTCGAGGAGTTCGCGCGCCAGTACCCGCATCTGGCTGGCCGGGCTTACGCCCTGCTGCGGCAGAATCAGCCCTACGAAACGTTCAAAACGGCCTTCTTGCAGCTGCTGGAAGACGCCCACGACGAATACGAACTGCAATCGCTGGAAGAATCGCCCGCCCCAGGCCGCAGCGATACGCTGCCCTGGCTGTATAACTCCGTGTGGGTGCAGCGTAAGTGGGAACAAATCATGGTCGGCAGCTTTTCGCACATACCTTATGTCGGCCTGGTCATCCCCACTTACCGCACCTCGAAGCTGGAACTTCAGCGGTTGATCGAATCGCTCGAAAACCAGACCTACCCGCACCTGTGGGTGAGCATCGTGCTGAACGAAAACAGCGAAGAACTGAAATCCTTCACCCACAAACTGATTCGCAAATACGGCGGCGGCAAGTACATCCGCTTTGTGGAGCCGCGCAAGGGCAAACGCAACGCCATGCGGATGGGCTTCGCCGATTTTCTGGACGACCCGCAGGTGAAATACATTTTTAATGTGGACTCCGACAGCAAACTGCACCCGGACGCCATCGCCAACGCCGTCCGGCTGTTCGAGTCTGACCCGGACATTGGCTGCCTGACGGGCGATATTCACGTCGCCAACACCGACACGAACCTGCTGACCCGCCTGACGGCGCAGCGGTTTTTTTACGCCTTTAACGTGGAGCGCGCGGCGCAGAACCGCTTTGACGCCGTGACGTGCATGAGCGGGGCTTTTATGGCCGTGCGGGCGCGCGTCCTGCGCGAAATTCTCATCCCCTGGGCCAACCAGCGTTTTCTGGGGCAGGCCTGTAATTTCGGCGACGACCGGCATATCTCGACGCTGGTGCTGGAGCGCGGCCTGAAGTCGGTCTACTGTCCCGATTCGATCTCCCTGACGGACGTACCGCATGAAATGCCGGTGTGGAAGCGCCAGCAGACTCGCTGGGCGCGCAGCGCATGGCGCGAAACCCTCATCACGCTGCCCTGGCTGCACCGGCTGCCGCTGTGGATTGTTTTTGAAGTTACCTATCTGCTGGTTTTCCCCTTCATCCTGTGGGGCATCCTGATCGCGCTGGGCTACCGCGCCGTCGTTTATGGGCCGCAGGTGGTGCTGCCGTATTTTGCGGTGGTCATCGCACTGAATTTCATCTTCAACGCTTTTTACGGCATCGTCGTCAACCGGGACTTCCGCTACCTGCTGGGGCCGCTGTATTTGTTTTACCAGTTCGTTTATCTACAGCCACTCCGTCTGTGGGCGCTCATCTCGCTTGACATCACCCGCTGGGGGACGAAATAAAACGCGCCGTTTTCATCACCGTGTTTAACTAGCAGCGGGCGAGAGTTCGCTGCTTTTTTATTGCGTGAGTCTGTTCCATTCCAACGAAACGAATCACAATCTATAAGCCCCCGGCGTAATACTATAATCATGATGTTCATAATCTTTATAGGTTGGT
>JAPKMO010000215.1 GCA_026645945.1 Anaerolineae bacterium | reverse complement strand
AAGGCGGCGGCGAACAGCAGGCCAAGCAGTTCGTGCAGCGCCAGCCCGGTGAAATGCTCCTCCATTTCGACGATGAAAACTGCCGTCAGCAGCAGGTCGAGAAAAACATTCAGTTTGACCCGGTTGAGTCTGCGTTTGCCGACTGCGCGTTCTGGCACGACCGCCTGCTTCGGAACGAATTGGGTAGCTGTCATATGCTGGCTCCTGTGTTAATGCGTGAACACGTTTCCCACTTTAGCCGGACTGCCGCTGTTTATGGTTATGCCGACCTCAAATAACCCTAAATCGGATTTAAGGTGAGCGGCAGGATTCGTAAGAACCTCAAATATCCTTAAATCGCCTACCGACCGATTGATCGGGCAGGTCAGGTAGTGCAATAATGATGGAAAACTGCGCGCTAGAGAGCGGCGTTTTCAGGAAGTGAAACCATGCCCCGGATTGTAATAATCGAAGATGACCGGCTTATCTCTGAGCCTGTTGCCCGCGCGCTGCGCGGCGCAAGCTACGAAACCAGCATTGCCAACAACGGCAGAGCCGGCTTAGAGATGGTTTTAAACCAGAAGCCCGATTTAGTGATCCTTGACATCATGCTGCCGGAAATGGATGGGTGGGAGGTGTGCAAGGCGATTCGCGAATCGAGTCTCGTGCCAATCCTGATGCTGACCGCCTTAAATGAAGAAATTGACCGGGTATTGGGCCTGGAGCTGGGCGCAGATGATTATCTGTCAAAACCGTTCAGCACGCGGGAGCTCATCGCGCGAATCAAAGCGACGCTGCGCCGAGTCGAATTTGACCGAGCAGGGATGACCAGAGATCAGGCGATCACCGTTGGGGAAATCCGGGTGGACATCGGGCAGCGGTGCGTGTTCAAAAACGGGCAAAAGCTCGATCTCCGTTACAAGGAATTTGAATTGCTGAGCCTGCTGGTCGCGCATCTGGGTGAAGTCGTGACGCGCGCCGAGATTTTCGATAAAGTCTGGGGGACGGATTGGCTGGGCGATATGCGGACGCTGGACGTGCATATTCGCTGGCTGCGGGAAAAGCTGGAAGATGACCCCAGCGACCCGCAGTATATTCAAACGGTGCGCGGGGTGGGCTATCGTTTTGCGCCGGTCGGCCAGCCATGAAGCGCGCTCCTCTGCTGCGTATCATGCGCCTGCATCACACCAGCATCCGCACACGCCTGCTGCTTGCCTATGCGGGGCTGCTGCTGGTCGGTTTTGCGGCGCTGACGCTGGTGGCCGGCAGCCAGATCGCACTGGCCGCGCGGGCCGATTACGAGCAGCGGCTGTTGAATGAAGCGCAGCTCGTCCGGCAGGGGCTAAGCGCCCTGATCCCCGCCGGTGAAAGGGAATTTGAACCCTCCGAATCAATGCTGGGACTGATTGCCGAGTACGAGACTCATCTGAACGGGGCGATTTATCTGTATGGCATGAACGACCATGAAAACCTGCTGCTGCCCCGCAGCAGGTTCCGTGATGCGCCGGAGATCGAAGCAGCGATTCGGGGCGGCCTGGTCGTTGTGGAACGCAAAGATGAGCAGGGGCGTCCGGCGCTGTTCACGGCGGCGCTTCTGGGAAACCCGATTCGCGGCGGTTTTACCGGCGCAGTCGTGCAGGTGAGCGTTCCACTGGACAACCTGCAAGCCCTGATCTTGCAGCGATGGCTGCTCCTGCTGCTGGTTTTCGCGGGCATTTTGGGCGTGACGGTGGCTGCCGCGCTCTGGGTGGCACGCTCGATCATCCGACCGCTGTACCGCCTGCGCGACTCGGCGCTGCGGCTGTCCCAGGGCGACCTGGCCTACCGTGTGACGGGCATCGGCGATGATGAGATCGGCGCGGTGGGGAAAGCCTTCAACGAGATGGCCGCGCAGGTACAGGGGATGCTGGAAGAACAGCGCGCGTTTGCCAGCAACACCTCGCACGAACTCCGCACGCCTTTGACGACCATTCGCCTGAGATCGGAGGCGCTGCGTTACGATGATACGCTCGACCAGGAGACGAACGCGCAGTATATTGTTGAAATTGATGAGGAGATCAAACGCCTGAGCGCCCTGGTCGAAGATTTAACGCTGCTGTCGCGCTTTGATGCCGGGCGCGCCGAACTGGGACAGAGCGAGATTGATATGGTGCGGCTTGCCGTCAGCCTCATACAACAGCACCAGGCTTATGCCGACGCGCACGGGCTGGCGCTGACGCTGGCCGCCCCGGATACGATCATCCCCATTCATGGAAGCCTGAATCACCTGTTGATCGTTTTCCGCAATCTGCTGGAGAATGCCATCAAATACACGCCGCGCGGTGGGCAGATCACATGGACGATAAAGGCGGAAGCGGATGGGGTATGCAGCGTCATCCAGGATACCGGCCTGGGGATCGCCCCGGCGAACATGGAGCATGTATTCGAGCGGTTTTTCCGCGCCGACAAAGCGCGCGCCCGCGATGTTCCCGGCACAGGGCTGGGTCTGTCGCTGGTGAAGTCCATTGTTGATGCTTATGGCGGTTCGGTAAAGATCGAGAGTCCGGGCCTGCATCAGGGGACGACGGCGACGGTGTTTTTGCCCTACCAACCTGCACCCCCGGCGGGGCAGCCGCGTTGATCGGTGGTTGTGATGTCGTTTACTCCCCGCAGCTTATGCCGCCGGTTGTGACAATCAGCACGGAATTTACCTGACGATCTCCCTGAAATTGCCGGCTATTTTACAGCAAACCGCAAACCTGATTACAATTTTTTTAATCAGCGCGCCTTTAAAAAACGCCCGAACCGATGTCGTTTTCGGAAAATAGGATTTATCAGGAGGGGCTAATCCAGCCATGAGCATCAGCCATTTAGCCAGGTCTATTGCAGAATCGGCCACCCTTAAGCTCAACGAGCAGGCTAAACTGCTGGCCGACCAGGGGCAGCCGGTCATTCATCTGGGTGGGGGGGAGCCGAAAAATAAAGTTCCCATTACCGCTGTCCTCAGCTCCGCCGCCAAACTGACCGCCGGCGACGTAAAATACGTCCCCACCGACGGGACTCCTTCGCTCAAAAAGGCCATCATTCGTTATACCGAGGAGAACTATGGCTGGCTGGTCGCGCCGGAGAATGTCATCGTTTCATCTGGGGCGAAACAGTCGTTGTTCAACGTGCTGGTTTCGATCCTAGACCCTCAGGACGAGGTGATCGTCCTCGCGCCGTATTGGGTGAGCTACCCGGAGATGGTCAAGATGGTGTATGGCCGTCCGGTCATCGTCAGGCCGGAGGACGGCACGTTCCAGCCGCGCCTGGAGGAAGTCGAACGCGCCATCAGCAGCTATACCAAAGCCATCATCGTCAACAGCCCCAACAACCCTTCGGGGGCTGTGTATTCCGAGGACTTCATCGCCGGGCTGGTAGACCTGTGCGAGCGCCGGGACATCTACCTGATTATGGATGACATCTACCATAAGCTGGTGTTTGACGGAATACGCCCGGTTTCGGCCTACCGTTATACCGACAAAACCATCGAGACGACCAAAATCATCATCGTCAACGGCGTTTCCAAACTCTACGGCATGACCGGCTTTCGCATCGGCTGGGCGGTCGCCAACCGGGCGCTGGTAGAGGTGATGAAAAATGTTCAGGCGCAGACCACCTCCTGCCCGGCCAACCTGTCTATGGCGGCGGCGGAGGGCGCGCTGACTGGCGTGCAAAGTACGGTCGAGAGCCTGCGCCTGGGCATCCAGAACAACCGCGACGTGATGATGACCGAACTACGCACCTTCCCCGGCGTAAAAGTGACCAAAC
>JAPKMO010000214.1 GCA_026645945.1 Anaerolineae bacterium | reverse complement strand
CTGAAGCACACCGGCAAGGGAAAAACCAAGCGCACTAAAGGCGCTGGTTGGTGTCAGGGTGTTGCGCCTTCAGCCCCTTCAGTGGGCTTGGCTTTTGGGCAGCCGTACCCTTCAGGGTATGGCAGCGCGCCCATCCCCTCACCCAACAACGTGGCTTTCCATCTCGTCCAGTTCGCCGGCGTGGGTGATGGCCGACCAGCCGAGTCCCTGCCGCAGCAGGTAGTAAAAGCCTAGCACGGTCGCCGGCAGCCACACCACCACATGCGTCACCAGCGCAAAGGCTTTGGCCTGCTCGCGCGGGACGCCGACCGCCACCAGCGCCAGGCCGCCGAAATATTCAAAAATGCCGATCTGCCCCGGCGAGGCGGGGATTAACCCGGCCAGGTTCACCAAACCCACCGCCAGCAGCATGGCCGGGAATCCCGGCTGAAGGCCGAACGCCAGCGCCACCAGCGCGTACACCCCGGCATGAACCAGCCAGCTGATGAAGGACGCCAGCACCGCCCCGGCCAGGTCTTTCGGGCTGCGCAGCCCCTCCAGCCCGGCCAATATACCCTCGCCGATGCCGTTCACGATCTGCGCCAGCCGCGCCGGCAGCGCCCGGCAGACCAGCCGCAGCAGGCCGCGCAGCAGTCCGGGGCGGAAGGCCAGCACCAAAAACACGATCACCGCGCCCACGAACAGCGGCCCGCCCACCCGCGCGGCGGCCTGGATTTCCGGCGAGGGCGCGTTGATAAACAGCAGCGCGATGAAGATGAAAGCCAGCATCACCAGCCCGTCAAACACGCGCTCGACGATGATGGTGGTGGCGGAACGCGCCAGCGGCACGCGGTATCGCTGGCGCAGCAGCACGGCGCGCAGCACTTCGCCGGTGCGGAAGGGGTAAACGTTGTTGCCCATGTAGCCGATCATCACCACCTGCGTTAAATAGCCCAGCGGGATGGCTTCGGCGCGCAGCAAAAAGCTCCAGCGCCAGGCGATCAAGATGACCGAGACGATGAAAACAACTACGCTCAGGGCCAGCCAGCCGGGCTGTACCTGGCGGATGTAGCCCAGCACCGCCGCCAGTTCCAGGTTGCTGAAGGCCAGCCACAAAAATACCAGGCTGATGACCACACCCAGCCCGGCGAAAATCCACTTGCGGTTAATGGACATGAAAACCAACCGTCCCCGGCACACAGGCGGGGTGAAAAACGAGACGAACAGCTGCCATTGTAACAGTTTTCGCTACGAAAAATAGCCCGCAAACGCGCGGCCCCAGGGCTTACGCATGAAGGCACTTCGTCTCGATAAGCGGGCTTTCGCCTTCTAACCCCTCCCCCAAACCCCCTTCCCTCAGGGGATATACGTCCCCCCCATTCGGGTCGCCGAATTCGGAGAGGGGGCTTAAAAAGACTCTTACTCCCCCTTTCTCCGCGCGGCGACCGGAGGAAGTCCCTTCAGGGAGGAAAGGGGGGCGGGGGAATAAGGGTTAACGTGACGCGAAATTGCAGTTTCATGCGTAAGCCCTGGAAGTTTCTCCCGAATTCGGAGGAGATTGAGAGGGGGTCGATCGGTGGAAGTCTTCAGGTCGTTCATCAGCCAGAAGATTCCCTGAATTAATCCTTTTTGGTTTTCTGTCATGGGACTTCGCCATGATCGTTAAAAGCATTTATAATAAAAATAGTACCGCTTTTCCATAGGTTTGTTGCTTTTTGTCTTGCGGGAAAGTTTTATGCTCACTTCAAACCATATTGTCAACCATCACCGCGAGTCCGGACAAGGGCTGGCCGAGTACGCGCTGATTCTGGTGCTGGTGGGCGTGGTAGTCATCGCCGTGTTATCGGTTTTAGGCCCCAGCGTCAACCTTGTCTACTGCCAGATCATCGCCACCCTGGGCAGCGACCTACCGGCCCAGTGTTTGACCGACGATATTACGATTACCGGCTCGTACTACGATCCCGGCCTGCGCCGCGTCACCATCACCGCCACCTACAAAGGCGGCTACGACCCCGGCGTCACGCTGACAACCTCGCCGGGCGGGGTGATGGCGCAGCAGGGCAGCGAATACCGCATCGCTTTTAACCAGTCCTGTCCCTGCACCATCACTATCACGGCCAGCGCGGGTGGGTCGGTCGAGGTCAACCTGCCGTAAGGCGCGTTTGGAAAACCCGGCTGGCAGCGCGCGAAATATCTCTATTGGTCGAGCCTGTGGGGGTGGCACGACAGACTCACCCCCACCTTTAACCTGCGCGCTGTGCTAACCGGCGGTGACGATCAAGCCCTGCCGTCGGCCATCAATCTCCGACTGAGCTTTCGGCCTGCGGGAGCAGCGCCGGACGCGGCGTTTCATCTTCAGAAGCCGCCTGCTCCTCGATCTCGCTGTGAACAGGCATGTGCCGGAGCATCGTTATCATCAAAACGGCAAGCCCCGCAAGGCCAATGACGCCGATAAGCGCGTTCAGCTGCAAGGCATAAACGAATGCCTGCCGGGCCGCGTCGAGCAGCGCCGCGCCGAGTTCGGCAGGAAGTTCCCCGGCAGCAGTGACAGCGCCGCTCAAGGTTTCCCTGGCAGTCTCGACCACTTCAGGCGGAAGGTCAAGCGGCATAGCGGCAGATACCAGACTGCGATATACAGCCAGCCCCAGGCTGCCGAGTATCGCAAGGCCAAGCGCCCCGCCAAACTCAGCGCCGGTTTCCGCAAGCGCCGATGCTGCCCCGGCTCGCTCCGGTGGGGCAGATGCGACAACCAGGTCAATGGTCACTGTAAACGTAAAACCGAAGCCGAGTGACAACAGAACATTACCGCCCACGATCAGTGCCAGCGAGCTTAAGCCGATCTGGGTAATCACCCCAAAGCCGATGGCCGCCAGCGTCAGGCCCCCGGCCACCACAAAGGCCGGAGGAAATCGGCGCACGGCCCTCGGCGCTAGGTTCGACCCGATCACGAATGCGACCGAGCCAGGCACCGACCACAAACCGGCTTGCAGCGGTGACAGTCCCAGCACCAGTTGCAGGTACTGGGCGATAAACAGAAACGTGCCAAACCCGGCGAAGATGCCAAAGGTGTAGGTTGCCAGGGATGCGCTGAAAGCCGGCACCCGGAACAACCGCAGATCAATCAGCGGGTCATCCAGCGTGCGCTGCCGCTGAACGAAGACAACGCCGGTGAGCAAACCTGCCGTGACGAACACAGCCGGCATCCAGCCCAGGCCATCCTGGGCGATCTGCTTGAGGCCGAAGATGACCAGCAGCACAGCCGCCAGCGACAGTGCCGCGCTGAACAGATCAAAACGCCCCGGATTCGGATCGCGGTACTCCGGCAGCAGCAGCGGCCCCACCACCAGCAGCAGCCCCATCACCGGCACGCCGAGCAGAAACACCGAACCCCACCAGAAATTTTCCAGCAGCAGCCCGCCGACCAGAGGGCCGACCACGCTGCCCACCGAGAAACCGGAAACCCAGATTCCGATGGCGGTCGTGCGCTGCCGCGGGTCCAGGAACATGTTGCGGATGAGAGACATGGTGGAAGGCATCAGGGTGGCCCCGGCCACCCCCAGCAGCGCCCTGGCGGCGATGAGCATTCCGGCGCTGGTGGAAAAAGCAGCGAATACCGAAGCAAGGCCGAACGCGAGCGCGCCGATCAGCAGCAGCCGACGGCGACCAATCCGGTCGCCCAGTGTCCCCATCGTGACCAGCGACCCGGCGATCATAAAGCCGTAAATATCCGTAATCCACAGCAGCTGCGTGCTGCTCGGCTGAAGGTCGGCGCTGAGGGACGGCACAGCCAGATGCAGCACCGTCAGGTCCATCGCAATAAGCAGC
>JAPKMO010000213.1 GCA_026645945.1 Anaerolineae bacterium | reverse complement strand
GGCGATGAAACCGCTTTTCACTTCCGCCAGCCTTTTGCCCTCACCCCAACCCCTCTCCCGACTGTGCCTTCGGCACTGGGAGAGGGGCTAAAACACACCCAAACGATTTTTCATCCCCCTCTCTAAGCCACGAAATGGCGATCGGGAGAGGGGGAACGAGGGGGTGAGGGCAAACTGACAGCGCAAAAGAGCATAACACGCTCTCAGAACTTTCCGCTAACGCCCCAGCGTGACCACTGCCACCGGCAGCCGGTCGGCAGTTTCGCCGGACGCGACCGCTTCGGCAGGCAGCCGCGCCCCGCTGGCCCAGTCGTACACCGCTGCCAGCAGAGTATATTCGCCGGGCGGCAGGCCGTCCACCGGCAGATCGGTCTGCCGGCAGGCTGCCGCTTCGGGCGGCAGGCCGTAATCGCTCTGGGCCACCAGTTCGCCGGCAGCATTTTCCAGGTGCAGCGCCACCGAATAGGTATAAGGCGGCACGTCCGCGTCCAATGCCCAGACCAGCGTGACCGACAGCGGCGCGCCGGGCGTCGGCGGCTGCACGTCGGCATAGGTCAGGGCGATGCCGCCGCCAAAACGCAGGATGGCCGAATTTTCCGCGTCGAAAACCTGCGGCGGAAACCGGCGGTACAGGTCGAGGCGCATTCGCGGCAGGTCGAAAACCGTGCCGCAGGGGGCATACTGCCCGGCTAAAGTCCGCGTGAAGCTGTCTAGCGAGTCGCCGGGCGGCAGGCGTTTGTCCAGCCCCACCCACACCTGCGGCGCATCGTCCACAAAATCCCGTGCTGACTGAGGAAAATCGTCGCCGTAGTGTGTCGCCAGCAGGTCGAACTTCACCGGTAGGCCGTAGAGGTGATATTCGGCGGGCTGGAACTCCAGCACCCAGTTATAGGTCGTCACATGGACGATCACCGCGTCCCCGATATGCGCGCCGTCGGCCAGCGCGCGCGCCAGGGTATCCCAGGGCAGCGCCTGCGCGCCGTCGGTATCCCGCGTCAGCGTGCCGTCCAGGTTGGTCTGGATGCCGATCACCAGCCAGGCCGCCGCCAGCAGCGGAACGGCCAGCCGCAGGCGCGTCCGCCACAGCGCCGCCGCGCCGATGCCCACCAGCAGCGCCAGCGTCGGCCATAACATCAGCAGGTAGCGTTCGCGCCCCGGACGAATCAGCGTCGTGCGCTGGTTGGCGATCATCAACCCGGCCAGCATGGCGGCGCTCAAAAACCACAGCATGATCGTCGCCCGCCGCCAGCGGCGCAGCCCCAGGAATGAAAGCGCCAGCCCCAAGATCAGCAGCCAGACGGTATTGTTGCTGAAGAAAATCAGCGTCCGCTCGATCATCTGCGGCGGCGACAAAAAGCCCTCGCCGACGATGCTGGCCTGGAGCGCATCCATCTCGCTCAAGGCTTGCAGCGCCAGCACCGCCCAGGGCAGGAACAAAACGCCGCCGATGCCCATCAGCAGCACAACCAGCCACCAGCGCCGGTTTTTCGGCACAAACACAAGGTGATAGAGCGCCAGCGCCGGCAGCGCCAGCGCCACATAATAATGCGTGTACAGCAGCGCCGTCCCGCCGGCCACAAAGCCGATTTTCAGCCAGCGCCCCGGCGGGCGTCGGCACGTGATGATGCGCCAGTAAGTCCACAGCATAACGGTCAGCAGCACCGTCGTCAGCGTATAATTGCGAAGTTCGTGCAAAAAATAGGCGTACAGCGCCGATGCGCCGACCGCGCCCACCGCCGCCAGCCCTACGCCCGGCGTCGCCAGGTCGCGCCCTAGGCGGTAAACCAGCGCCGCCGCCAGCAGCCCCAGCAGCAGCGACGAGGCGCGCGCCGCGAAGGGCGTCCAGCCCACCTGCCAGCCCCAGGCGCTCAACAGCAGCGGGTAGGTCGGCCCGCTGAAGGCCTCCGCGCCGGTGCGATTCCAGATTTCCACCGGCGACAGCGGGCCAAAATGCGCCGCGCCGGCGAAGTCCAGCGACCAGATTTCATCCAGCCAGTAGGTATCGGCGGCCAGCCCGCGCGCGCCGAACCAGGTCATCATCAGCAGCACCGGCAGAACGACCAGCCAGAGATAGGTTTTGTGTTGTGTCTTCAATGAGTTTCACCATCCGTCAAGATAATTCCCCCGGTCTAATCATTATACTCATGGATAAACGGAAAAGAATGAGTCTGATAGACAGTGGGCTTTAGCCCACTGTCGGCTTCAGCTCATCGGCAGCGGGCTTCAAGCCCGCTGTCCACTCAGGATCAGGCATAATATCCATAAGGCGTGATGCAGTGCGGTTGGCTTTTTCCTCAACTGCGTAAGTCCTGATACTATTCATCCCCCGGCGGCGACGTTATAATTTCGCGCGGTCGTTTATCATGCGCAGGGAAGCCGATGAGTTCCGTAAGTTCCGAAAAAACCAAAACGCCGCTGTGGGCCAAAGCCGCTTTGATGTTCGGCGGCATCGCGGCGGCGCTGCTGCTGGTGCTGCTGCTGCTGAACCTGTTTCCAGGCTTGCTGCGCGACTCCGACCGCTATCGGCGGCAGGACGCCGGCACCAGCATTCAGGTCAATTTCCGGCACACCGACAGCGACCTGTTCGCTTCGCTGCCGGGGCGCATCCGCCCGCCGGAAGACGACGCCATTATCGCTTCCTTCACGCTGGCCTGGGACGCCGACGGCTTCCGCGTGCCGCAGCAGCAGGCTGACCATTACCCGATTGCCGCTTTTGGCGATTCGTTCACCGAAGGTTATAACGTGGCCGTCCCCTGGCCGGATGCGCTGGCAGCGGCGCTGGGCGTGCCGGTGCAGAACTACGGCTACCGGGGTTACGGCCCCCTGGAAGTGGCCGCCGCCGCCCGCGAGTTCGCCGGGCGCGAGGCGCGTTCGTGGCTGCTGTGGGCGTATTTCGCCGGCAACGATCTGGTGGACGCGCAGCGTTCGGCGGCGCTGGCGGAGCGGTCGCCCTTTTACATGCTGCCGCAGCTGGCGGAGCAGGCCGCCAGCCGGGTCGCCACCGAAACCGCCCGCAACACCGACCAGCACTTCGACTTCCCGATGCCGGTTATCATCGGCGGCAGCTACTACGAGATGGCCTTTTTGCCGTATTATCTGTGGCGGCAGCCGGCCCCCGACGGCGGCTACGAGGCCAGCGGCGCGTTCCGGCTGGTGGCCGATACGCTGGACGCGCTTTCGGCCAGCGGCGATGAAACCACCTGCCGCGCGCTGGTTTTTATCCCGCCCAAAGACCAGCTTTATTACCCCTACATCTATCCCACCGAACGCCAATGGCTGCGCCAGAACGCTTTCGTCCAGGTGATAGACGAGGACGGCTGGCTGCAAATGCAGCCGCGGCCCATCAACGAGGATGAGGAAGCCGCCTTCATCACGCATCTGACCGACCAGCGCGACGCCGTTCAACAGCTGGTCGAGTCGCGTCCCGGCTGGTTATTTATTGACCTGACGCCGGTTTTCCAGGCGCGGGTAGACCAGGGCGAACTGCTGTATTATCCCTACGACAGCCATTGGAATCCCGCCGGGCATGAGCTGGCGGCGCAGGCCATCGCCGCCGCGCTGCAAGCCGCCGGCGGCTGCGCACTGGAGTAGGGGTTGTCGTGCGCTTCTGCGCTGCCAATTTGTCCTCACCCTCTCGTTCCCCCTCTGCCAACCGTCCCTTAGGGACTGAGCGAGGGGGATGAAAACGGTCAACCAATCGTAGGGACGGCCCAACGTGGCCGCCCCGGAGCGCTAGGGCAATCGCATATGAAAGCTTAATGGGTTTTCAAAAGGTCATTGTGGTTCGATAAAGGCCGTTTCGCGGGTAG
>JAPKMO010000212.1 GCA_026645945.1 Anaerolineae bacterium | reverse complement strand
AGGGCTGCGGACAGGCGTCTTGCATTCCATCCCTGAATTGGATGGTCAGGGAGGGGTCTCTACCGGCCTCACCGGCCAAGAAGCTGTTCTAATTGGCGCGTGAACTGCCGGCCGTTGGCGCGCGCCGAAAACAACCGTTCGACGCGGGTGCGCCCCGCCGCGCCCAGGCGCGCCCGCAGAGCCGGATCGCGCAGCAGGCCGACGACATGAAACGCCAGCGCCCCGGCATCCCCCGGCGGCGTCAGAAAGCCGGTTTCGCCATGTACGACCGTCTCCGCCGGGCCGCCGCGATTGGTGCTGACGACCGGCCTACCGCAGGCCATCGCCTCGACATTGACCAGGCCGTAACTTTCGAAAAACGAGCTGCACACCACCACGTCGGCGGCGGCCAGCACGCGCTCCACGTCGGCGCGGAAGCCCAGGTAAATCAGCCTGCCGCGCAGGTCGGGGTCATCCTGCGCCGCTTGCAGGATGCGCCGTTTGTAGGCGCTGTCCGCGCCGGTCTGGATGTTCTCCCCGGCCACCAGAAAATACGCCGCCGGAACCTCCCGCACCACCCGCCGCGCCATGTCCTGAAAAACCTCGTGGCCTTTCACATCCTGGAAGCGGGCGACCAGCGCGACCACCGGCGCATCGGGCGGAATGCCGGCCTCATGGCGAATACCCGCGCCGTCCACGCCGGGGTGAAAACGTTCGGCATCCACGCCGGGGTACAGGACTTCGATTCGCTCCGGCGGCATAAAAGGCGGCTGCCCCAGGAAGCCATTTTTGATGGCCTGCGAATGGGCGAACGCGGCAGCCGGGCGGCGAAAAAAAGCGCGCTGCCAGGGTTTGGGACGGAACCACCAACCCATGCACGTCCACAGAACCGGCACGCCCGCCCACTCCGCCGCCGGCAGCAGCATCGGCAGTGTGTGATAGTCGCTGTGGGTAGCGTGGATGTCATGATCGCGCAGCAGGCGTTCCATCCGCCCCACCACCGGCAGCCGCGCCCACAGCGCCGGGATAAAATACAGACTCGCGCCCCGGTAGGCCAAGCTGTGAACCGGCCAGCCGTTCGCCCGCCAGCGTTCGGCCAGGCGGCCTTCACGCGGGACGAGCAGATGCAGGCGGCAGCGCGCCGGGTCAAGCGCCCCGGCCAGCGCCAGCAGCGCCGTTTCGCCGCCGCCCAGGTCGGTATACCAAGACGCGAACAGGATATTTTTCATCCCGGCCTAACGCAGTTCCAGCGAATGGCTCTCGACCAGACTCGCCGCCATCTCGATGAAGTCGGCCAGCGGCAGCGCGCCCAGGTCTTCGTCCGTCCGCAGACGCACGCTGACCGTGCCGTTTTCCACGTCCCGGTCGCCCAGGATGAGCATATACGGAACCTGGCGGTCGCGGTGTTCGCGGATTTTGGCCTGCATCCGGCTTTTGCCTTTATCCACTTCCACGCGCAGGCCGCGCGCCCGAAGCTGCGCGGCGACCGCCTCGGCGGGTTCAACGTGCCGGTCGGCAATCGGGATGATGACCGCCTGCACCGGGGCCAGCCACACCGGGAACGCCCCGGCGAAGTGTTCGATAAGGATGCCCATAAAACGTTCCAGGCTGCCAAACGGCGCGCGGTGAATCATAATCGGGCGCGGGCGGCTGTTGTCCTCGGCCACGTATTCCAGTTCAAACCGCTCCGGCAGGTTATAGTCCACCTGCACCGTACCAAGCTGCCATTCGCGCTTCAGCACATCGCGCACCATGAAGTCCAGCTTCGGCCCATAAAAAGCCGCCTCTCCCGCCTCGACCGTATACCGCAGCCCCAGGTCTTCGC
The DNA here is from genome assembly GCA_026645945.1 of Anaerolineae bacterium. Taxonomy (GTDB): domain Bacteria; phylum Chloroflexota; class Anaerolineae; order Aggregatilineales; family Phototrophicaceae; genus CFX2. The sequence continues at coordinate 2,012 of JAPKMO010000212.1, read as the reverse complement.
ACGCCTGGATGATAGCCTGCGTGGCCTGCTCCCACTGTGCCGGGTCGCCGACGTATTTTTCGCTTTCCGGGTCGCGCGTGCCGACGCGGGCGCGGAAATCCGTCAGTCCCAGCGAGTTAAAGATCATCTGGATCAGCCGCACCACATCCTTAAACTCGTCGAGAAGCTGCCCCGGCGTGACGAACAGGTGCGCGTCGTCCACCGTAAAACCGCGCACCCGCGTGAGGCCCGTCAGTTCGCCGGACTGTTCGTAGCGGTAGACCGTGCCGAACTCCGCCAGCCGCAGCGGCAGGTCGCGGTAGGAGCGCATCTCACTTTTATAGATCATGACGTGATGCGGGCAGTTCATCGGCTTCAGCAGGAATTCTTCTTCGTCCACCTGGATGGGCGCGTACTGGCTGTCCTTATAATACGGGTAATGCCCGGACGTTTTGTACAGATCGAGCTTGCCGATGTGCGGCGTCACCACCGGCAGATAGCCGTTGTCCAACTGCGTCTGCCGCAGCCAGCGTTCCAGCGTATCCCGCATCATCGCGCCGTAGGGTTTCCACAGCGGCAGCCCCTTGCCGACCAGCGGGCTGATCGTGAACAGACCGAGCTTTTCCCCGATGACACGGTGATCGCGGCGTTTGGCTTCTTCCAGCAGGTGCAGGTATTCCTCCAGCTGCTCTGCCGTCTCCCAGGCTGTGCCGTAAATGCGCGTAAGCTGTTCGCGGTTTTCGTCGCCGCGCCAGTACGCGCCCGCCGGGGGTTTAAACGTGATGCTGACGGCGTCCGGGTTGATCTCCCGCGTGTTTTTGACGTGCGGCCCCCGGCACAAATCCGTGAACGTGGCCTGCGTCCAGAACGTGATTTTGCTCGCCGGCTGGGCGATTTCATTGCCCATGTCGTCCACGCGCCCGGCCACCAGATCGTTGATGAGTTCGATTTTGTACTTTTGCCCGGCGAAAAAGGCGCGCGCTTCGTCCGGCGTCACTTCCTTTTCGCTAAAGTCGTGGCCTTCCCGGATGATCTCGCGCATCCGGTTTTCGACCCACTGTAAATCCTCATCCGTGACCGGGCGCGGCAGATCGAAATCGTAGTAGAAGCCATCCTCAATCGGCGGGCCGATGGCGATGAGCGCCTCCGGGAAACGCTCCAACATGGCCTGCGCCATCACATGCGCCGTCGAGTGGCGGACTCGATACAACTGGCTGTTTTTGTAATCGTCGGCATTTGACATGATTCTCTCCGTGTGTTGGTTAACGCCCATCTCCTGCCCATCCTCCGCGCACAGCGAAAGGATGAAAAGCCGTTTTTTGCCTCCTCTCCGGGTACGGAGGGGACAGGGGGAAGGGTATAAGGCCATAAATAAAATACGCCGGGTGGATGTCCCGGCGTATTATAGACGAATATCACGTGATTGGTCAGGCGCGAGTCAGCCCTCCACCACCAGGACATCAGACAGCACAACGGCGGCGACCTCAGTCGTCGCACGTTTGCCACCGGTAGTAGTTCGCGCCGTGCTCTCGTCTTCCGTAACCAGCGTAAACAGGCTCTCGAACGTATCGAGCGCCAGCAGGTTATCAATCGTATCTTCGATGGCGTCGCGGCTCAGGTCTTCCACGACGATATGCGGCGTTTCCATCATGGCATACCGCACCGGCGGCACGTCCGTCATCTGTTTGCCCATCAGATAACCGAGCTGCATCTGCCGCTGTAGGTACGGAATGGTGACGAAGGCCGCCGTATAAATTTTGCCGCTTTCCATCTCAACGATCACGTCGCAGGCATCGAATTCCTCATCCTGAGTTTCGATCCAGACGTGTTTGGGTATTTCAATCATTGCTGTCTTTCCCGGTTAGCGGTTTTGCAACAAAACCGTTCGTAAGCTGTCGTAATTCTTAATCGCTGTCTTTGACAGCATATGACAAAACCGGGGAATTTGTCAAGACGGTTGGTACACTGGTAGGGCAATTGCATATCATGCCAGGTTCGGAGCCATAAAGGGTTATGGTGGTTCGTAGGGGCGC
>JAPKMO010000211.1 GCA_026645945.1 Anaerolineae bacterium | reverse complement strand
GCCTTCGCCCATCGGCGGCGCGCTGCTGCCCGGCGGCATGGTCTGGCCGGCCATCTCGCAGCTGCTCACCTGGGCTTACGTCCGCTGCAGCCGCCCCGACCTGGCCTGGCGCTCGTTAAACCGCAACACCTTCGCCATGCACGCCTATGTGTATCCTGACATTTGGTTCAACATCTGGTCAGGGCCGGACGGCATCAACGGCACGGCGTCTGATCTGCCGGGCGGGACGTGGTTCAGCCCGGCCACGCCCATGACCGACTTCCCGGTGATGAACGCCAACCAGGACGCGATGGCGCTGCTGGGTCTGCTGCGCATGTGCGGTATCGAACCCGCGCCCGAAGGCGACGGCCTGGACATCAAACCGGCGGTTCCACGCCCACGTTTCGTGCTGGATATGCCGCTGCTGCGGCTGGAGGTCGCGCCGGGGCGAATCGCCGGGGAATACCGGGCGGCGGCGGCGGGCAGCCGGGCGCTGTATATTCACCTGCCGCCAGATGCGGAACGAGTGGAAGCGTTTACCGGCGGGCAGCCAGCGGCGGTATCCGGCACGCGGCGAGTGCGGCTGGCGCTGGCGTTCCGGCCCGGCGAGCGCGTGCCGTTCGAGGTGCGTTTTTCGACCTAGCAGGGAAGCAGAGTTTCATGCGTTCGCCCTGCTTGGGTAGCGCAGCGCCGGACGCGGGCGGTATAATAACCGGTATGAGCGAATCCGAAGTGCGAGACGAACGCCCATCCCGGCTGCTGCATCTGGATACACCCACCACGATGCCGCCCGATCATGTCGGCGTGCTGGTGGCCGGCCTGGTGATGATGGCCGGCGGCTGGTATGGCCTGTACCAACTGGTAACGACCACCCTACCGCGCGTCGGCCAGCGGTGGCTGTTTTTTGTGCTGCTGCAAATCGCCGTTTCCGGCACGATGATTCCGCTGGTGCGCTATCTCAACGTGCGTTTTGCCCCCTCGGATATTGATCTGCCGCCCGGTGGCGTGATCGTCCGGCAGGCGGTGTGGGTGGGGCTGTTCGCCGTCACCTGCGCCTGGCTGCAAATCCCGCGCGTGTTAAACCTGCCCATCGCGTTTTTTGTCGGGCTGGTTTTTGTGGTGGTCGAAGTGTTTCTCCGCTCGCGTGAAATCCGCAATGAACGAGCCGACCAATAACCGCCTGCGCGCGCTGCCTTCGGTAGATGCCCTGATGAACCGCGCCGCCGATCTGACGGCAGCCTACGGTTATCCGGCGGCGCTGGAAGCCGTGCGCGCCGTGCTGGATGGGCTGCGCGAACGCATCCGGGCCGGGGAGACCCTCGCGCCGGGAACGGCGGACATCCTGGCGCAAGCCGCCGACCACCTCAAACGCCGCTTCCAGCCCACTTTACGCCCGGTCATCAACGCCACCGGCATCATCATCCACACCAACCTGGGGCGCGCGCCGCTTTCGACTGCGGCGCAGCAGGCGGTTCAAACCGCCGCCGCGTTTTATAATACGCTTGAATTCGACCTCGAAACCGGCGGGCGCGGCAGCCGCCTCGTCCATGCCGACCTGCTGCTGCAAGACGTGACCGGCGCGGAAGCGGCGCTGGTGGTCAATAACAACGCGGCGGCGCTGGTGCTGGCGCTGTCGGCCCTGGCGTCGGGGCGCGAGGTGGTCATCTCGCGCGGGCAGTTGGTGGAGATCGGCGGCGGCTTCCGCGTGCCGGACGTGATGGCCCAGAGCGGGGCGCTGCTGCGGGAAGTCGGCACGACCAACCGCACCCGCGCCGCCGACTACGAACGCGCCATCACGCCGGAAACGGCGGCTTTGCTGCGGGCGCACGCCTCCAACTTCAAACAGGTGGGGTTTGTCGAATCCGTCCCCCTGCCGGAACTGGCCGAAATCGCCCACCGGCACAGCTTGATTTTGATAGACGACCTGGGCAGCGGCGCGCTGCTGGACACAGCAGCTTACGGCCTGGAACACGAGCCAACCGTCCAGGAGAGCGTCCAGGCGGGGGCCGATCTGGTCTGCTTCAGCGGTGACAAGCTGCTGGGCGGGCCGCAGGCCGGCATTCTGGTCGGGCGGCGCGAACTGATTGACCGCCTCAAACGCCACCCGCTGGCGCGCGCCATCCGCGCCGACAAACTGTGCCTGGCCGGCTTGAGCGCCACGCTGGAACATTACCGCAAGGGCGAGGCCGCGCAGGCCGTCCCCATCTGGCAGATGATCGCCCGCCCGCTGGACGACATCCGGCAGACGGCGGAAAAATGGGCGGCGCAGGTGGGCGGGGAAGTGATCGCCGGCGAATCGGCGGTGGGCGGGGGCAGCCTGCCCGGCGAAACGCTGCCGACGGCGCTGCTGGCGCTGGACGTGCCGCAGCCGGATGCTTTCATGGAGCGGCTGCGCGCTGCCGAGCCGCCTGTGATCGGGCGCATTGCCGGCGGGCGCGTGCTGTTCGACCCGCGCACCGTCCTGCCGGGGCAAGATCAGGATTTGATGAGAATCGTCGGCGATCTCATGCAATCATCAGGCGGGTAGGGTATTCGTTGAAGGTAGAGGTTTTATGGTGGGGCGGGCTTATGGATAAACAGCCTGCTAGACAGTGGGCTGAAGCCCACTGTCTCGGCTGAAGCCCACTGTCTCGGCTGAAGCCCACTGGCAACGGGCTTGAAGCCCACTGTCTCGGCTGAAGCCCACTGTCTCGGCTGAAGCCCACTGTCCACTCAGGATCAGGCACAGTCAATTGGTTTATCGATTAGTTAGAAACCCGCCTCGACAGACGATTCGCACAAAGAAGGAGGATTAAATTATGCCTGCCATCGGCCAGCCCGCGCCGGATTTTGAACTGCTCAACCAGGACGGCCGGCCCGTCAAACTGAGCGATTTTCGCGGCAAAAAAGTAATCCTGTTCGCTTACCCCAAAGCGGACACGCCCGGCTGCACCACCCAGGCCTGCGGCTTCCGTGACCAGTTCCCGAAGATCGAAGCCGGCAACGCGGTCGTGCTGGGCATCAGCCCGGACGAGCCGGAAGACCTGCTGAAGTGGAAGCAGAAACAAAACCTGCCCTACGATCTGCTCTCCGACCCCGAACATAAGGTGCTGGAAGCCTGGGGCGTGTGGGGCGAAAAATCCATGTACGGCAAAACCTATTTCGGCGTCATCCGCTCGCATTGGGTGATTGACGAAAACGGCCTCGTTGCCGACGAACAGATCAAAATCAGCCCGGAAAAAAGCGTCGAAAAGGCCGTTAACCTCATCACGCTGTAGGGCTTGTTCCGCGCGGCTGTCCTGGGCGTGCCTGCTGCCGCCGGAAAAATGCCGCCCCCGGCGTATTCGCTTATATAATAAATGTTAAAGAATACCCTGGGGGCGCGGCTACCATGACCGATCTCGATTTAGAATCCATCACTCAGGAAGAGCTGGAACTGGCGCTGGAAAAAGCCTACCGGCGCGGCTTCCACCAGGCGCTTACGCTGCTGGCGACCTTTTATCCCAACGGCATCGGCCACAGCGAACTGGTGCGAATCGCCAACGAACATCTGCAATGGCGGCGAGAGTTAGGCCCCTCGCGCATCACCGACAGCGCGACGCCGCGTTTTATGGACGAAGTTTCGCCGCTGGAGCGCGAACTGCGCGGCGCGGGCAGCGGGTGATAAATTTAAGTTTCAAGCTGCAAGTTCTGAGTTAAGACGAAACGGCGCTCAAGCCTCCACGTATTCGCGCCTGGCGCGGTCAACAACTTCGATCAGTTGATCGCTGGTATACGGCTGTGCGTGGATTTCGTACCCCAGGGCGGCGAACGCCATACCCAACCCGAACTCATAGCCGGGGCCGGGTGGCTCCTCGCTCAAAACAACGCAGTTTAACCCCGATAAATCCAGGCCGCTGCGGCTTAATGCCAGCAG
>JAPKMO010000210.1 GCA_026645945.1 Anaerolineae bacterium | reverse complement strand
CGCAAGGCCTTGCGCCCCTACGAACCACCATAACCCTTTATGGCTCCGAACCTGGCATGATATGCAATTGCCCTGGGTTCATATAACAGTCATGGCGGAAAAAGCCCGACCACCCTACAATAAATCTGTATCGGTCGCAGCAAACAGGAGACGTTCCTATGCCTACCGCGCTGCGGGCCTTGTTCGTCGCACACCAGCAAACCGCCGACCGTTTTACCGAGGCGCTCCGACAAGCCGGTTACACTGGCAGCTGGCAGGTCGTCCAGATCGAGGATGAATACTGGGCGGCCTTAAAAACAGCGGCCTTCGATGTAGTAATTTTCGACGATACGCTGCCCTGGCGCGCAGCAGTGGCGCGGGCGCTGCATGGGCTGAACGTGCCGCTGATCGCCGCCGGCCAGACGCCGGACGTGGAAACCGCCGTCGCGTGTATCAAAAGCGGGGCCGACGATTACACCGGCCTGGATGGGTTGGCTCAGGCCGTCAGCCGCGCGCTGGCCGCAGCCGGAACGCCGCCCCAGGCGGGGGAAAGCCCCGCGCTTGAACGGGCGCTCGAAGATGAACGCCGTTTGAACACCACCAAAAACCGGGTGCTGTCGTGCCTGTCCCACGACCTTCGCACGCCGCTTTCGGTCATCCTCACCACCAGCGAACTGCTCCAGCGTTACCTCGACCGCCTGAGCGAAGAACGCCGCCAGGGATATTTTGACGCCATCCGCAACCAGATTAAAATCATAGATCAACGGCTGGACGACATTTCCGCCGTCGTCCGCGCCGAAACCGGGCGTCTGGAATACGCGCCGACCATACTTGACCTGGCGCAGCTGTGCCAGGATGTGGCAGATGAAACCCGGCTGATGATCGGCAGCGGGTATCAGATCGGCGTCCAGACCACTGGCGACCTGGCGCATATCACCGGCGACCCCCGGCTGCTGCGTATGGCGCTGCGTAACCTGCTGGCGAACGCCGTCAAATTTTCCTCACCGGGGCAGGAAATTCGCCTGGAGGCAGGCCGCCGGGACGAACGCGCCGTTTTCGTCCGCGTAAGCGATGAAGGTATGGGCATCCCGGAAGCCGACCAGCTGCGCCTGTTCGAGCCGTACTACCGCGCCAGCAACGCCCAGGATATGAGCGGGGCGGGTATCGGGCTGCGGCTGGTTCGGTGCGTGGCCGACCTGCACGGCGGTTCGATTTCGTTCACCAGCCGGGAGGGCGCCGGCAGCGCCTTCATGCTGGAACTGCCGCTGGTGGCACAGGTGGACTGAAGCGATGCGGCTTTTGATCCTGCTTTTGATGCTGCTTTTGATAACGCCAGCCCGCGCCCAGGAGGACGATCTTATCACTTACGGGGTATCGTTAAGCGGGCAGATTAGCAACGCCAGCCCGCGCGCGGTTTACGCCTTCGACGGGCTGCGCGGCGAGGTGCTTTCGATTAGCCTGAAAGCCACCGGCAGCCTCGACCCGGTGTTGAGCCTCGTGGATGCCGGCGGCGCAATTCTGTTCAGCCAGGATGACAGCGCCGGAAGCCGCGACGTGACCATTGAGGCGTTTCGCGTCCCCCAGAGCGGGCGCTACCGGCTGATCGTCGGGCGCTTCGGCTACCGCCTGGGCAGCACCACCGGCGGTTATACCCTGCTGGTGGAGCGCATCGGCGTCAGTTCGGCCTCCGGCAGCGCCCTGCGCTACGGCGATTCGGTCATCAACACCATCACCAACATGACGCCGCAGATGTTTTACAGCTTTCGCGCCCGGCGCGGCGACCTGATAAATATCCGTATGGAGCGCGTCTCCGGCGATCTCGACCCCTACCTCCAGGTGGTGGACAGCAGCGCCTTTTTGCTGGCCGACAACGACGACGCCACCGGCTCCGGCTCATTGGACGCCGGCATCTTCAATTTGCTGATCGAGCAGGACGGCACGTATATCATCAAAGCTACCCGCTACGGCGAAGCCGCCGGCACGTCCAGCGGGCGTTTTGTGCTGACGCTGGAGGAGGCCGACAACAGCGGCCTGGGTAATTCGCCGCAGGCGGCCATCCCCATCCTGGTCGGCGAAACGCTGAGCGGCGAACTGACCAACGCCAACTACAATCGCTATTATGCTTTCGAGGCGCGCGCCGACGATCTTATCACCGTCCGCATGAACCGCACTACCGGCACGCTGGATGCTTTTTTGATCCTCGCCAACGCCGGTTTGCAGCAGTTAGCCGCCGACGACGACAGCGGCGGCGGCCAGAACGCCCGCATCGAAAACTTCCTCATCCCTGCCGATGGCCGTTATTACATCATCGCCTCGCGTTTTGAGGGCGAAACCGGCACAACGGCCGGCGGCTACCGGCTGGAACTGCAAAGCCTGGGCAACGCTTTCGACGGCGTGCCGGAAAACGTCGGGCGCATCAGCTATGGCACGACCATCACCGGGCGCATTGACGACCAGACGCCGGAAGTGCTGTTCGCCTTCTGGGGCTTCCAGAACGACGCCATCACGGTCGCGCTCAACCGGGGCGACGGCGACCTCGACCCGGCGGTGAGCATCCTGGACGCAAACGGCAGCGTACTCGCCAGCGACGACGACAGCGGCGGCGGCCAGAACGCCCGCATCGCCCGCTACGTGCTGCCGCGCGCCGGGGTCTACACCATCCGCGCGACGCGCTTCAGCGGCACGGACGGCAACCCCAACACCCAGGGCAGCTTCATCCTCGTCCTGGCGCGGGTGTTTGAGTGAGGGGGTTGCTTGTTATTTCATAGGGCTGTCTGATTCTTTCGGATTTGTTCACGAAGGGTATCTATGACTATGAGTTCGCCTTGAGCATCTTCATAGTACCAATGCTCCCATCCATTACATGCGGGTAATGCACCAATCTGAGCGCCTATCTTATGGATTGAACCCCGATCACCATTTTCGAGCTGCAGCGAACCATCCGCCAGCACTACTGCACTTTTGTCGCGCTGCTTCTTGAAGAAAAGCCGCTGTCCAGGCATCAGAAGTCCATTTTCTAACAGAGTAGAGAAGGCAACGCGCGGCGCTGTTCGTTTAGTCTCGTATTTCCCGAAAACCTCCTCTGGAAATAGTTGCTGTTGGATGGAATTCAGGCGCGCCTCCGCACCACGAATGTATGCTTCATCTTTTTCGATACCGATGAAATGCCGACCCAGCTTTTTGGCAGCAGCGCCGGTAGTACCCGTACCAAAAAAGGGATCCAAGACGACATCGCCCGGATTGGAGCTTGATAATATTACACGATACAACAATGCCTCTGGCTTCTGTGTGGCATGAAGTTTCTCACCGTTCACCATCAAACGTTCGCTCCCTGTACAAAGCGGCAGTTCCCAATCGCTCCGCATTTGTTTCTCATCGTTAAACATTTTCATGGCGTGATAATTAAAGGTATATTTTTTCTGATCTTTCGACTTCTTGCACCAGAGTAAAGTCTCGTGGGCATTTGTAAATCGCACCCCTCGAAAATTCGGCATCGGGTTTGTTTTTACCCATACAATATCGTTGAGCAGCCAGTAGCCTAAATCAAGAAGGATGGTTCCTACACGGTAAATATTGTGATATGAGCCAATCACCCATAAAGTGCCGGTGTCTTTTAAAACACGACGACAGGCTGCGAGCCATTCCCGCGTAAAACGATCGTAAGCGGCGAAATCATCGAATTGATCCCAGTCATCATCAACAGCATCAACAACGGTGAGATTAGGGCGAAGCAGCGTGTTTTGGAGCTGCAAATTGTAGGGCGGATCAGCGAAAATCAAATCCACACTTTTTTCAGGCAGTTGATTCAAAACCTCTCGGCAGTCGCCTTTATAGATGTGATCTAATTGTAGTTTCAGTTTTTTTGTGTTCGGGTTTTGCATCCAGCTTGCTTTCAGGATAGATATAATCTGACTCAGAGCAATTATACACTTGTTCTAGAAAAATAAAACGCTGTGCAAGTGCCTGCTCCGCCAGCCGCAGCCCCTACAAAATAATCAGCCCCAGGCGGGTGGCCTTCACCACCGCGTCGGTACGGCTTTGCGC
>JAPKMO010000020.1 GCA_026645945.1 Anaerolineae bacterium | reverse complement strand
AATCGTCCGCGCCCAGTTCCAGGCCGACCACCTTATCGGCATCCTCGACCCGCGCCGTCAGCATCAGAATATATACCCGCGCCAGAGTGGACTCGCCGCGCACCATGCGGGTGATGTCCAGCCCGTCTCGATCCGGCAGCATCAGGTCCAGCACCATCAGGTCGGGGCGCTCGCGTTTGAGGATGTGCAGGGCGGTGCTGCCGTCATAAGCGGCGAACACCTCGTACCCCGCCTGTTCCAGATAGGCTTTTAACACCCGCACAATCTGTTTATCGTCATCTACCACCAGGATGCGCTGCCGCGCCCCGGTTTTCGCCACAGGCTCGGTTTCCATGCTTCATCTCGCGTTAATACAATCTGTTTTTCATCATACACCTGGTTTTATGGTCAGAATTTACCCATAAACCAGCGCACTCAAGGTCGAAAGACAGCCAGGGGCGGCCCAGCGTGATGTCCAGGGCGCGCCCCTGCTGCCGGCCTGACGAACAGCGGTTTATTCGCACCCGACCAGACAGGTCATATCGTCGTACCGCGCGATTTCATACACGCCCTCGCCGCCGACCCCCAGCATCATCACGGCGCGGGTCAGTTCGCCCGTGCTGTAAGTTTTGGGTTGGTACGATCCCTGAACGCCGGTGAACGAGTTCAGCTTGGTCAGCCAGCTTTGAATGCTGCTGGACGACGGCCCGGCATCTTCCAGCGCGGCGGCGATCAGGTAAACCGCGTCATAATAAGCGGCGCTCTGCGGCAGGGGCTGGTCGTCGTACCGCTCGCTAAAGCGGGCGACAAAATCCCGGCTGGCCCAGTCCTGCCCGCTGGCCCACCAGCCCACCGGGCCGATCACCTCAACCGACGTTTCGGCGGCCAGCGCGGCGAAATCCGGCGTCAGATAACCGTAGACGAACAGGCCGTCCCAGCCCAGATCATCCAGCGCGGCCAGCAGCGCCGAAGCTGCCGACGAGGTAGACCACACCGCCACTGCTTCCACATCGGCATCGGCGATCTGTTCCGCCAGGCGCGGAAAATCGCCCGCGCTCACGGCATGTTCCAGGCGCAGCGCCAGTTCGCCATTGTCAGAGGCGCTGACCACATCGGCAAAAACATCGGCGGAGTCCAGCCCGTAATCAGTCTGTACGGCGACGAAAGCCAGCCGTTCCAGGCCGCGCACATTCAGCAGGTACTCGGCGGCGGTGGCCGCCAGCGTATTATCGGTGGCGCGAAGCTGGAAAACCATATCGTTCACGTCCGTCAGCGCGATCTGCGAGCTGGTGGCGGAAACCATCTGCACCAGGCCGGCGTTCGATGCCGCGTTTAAATCTGCCAGCACCTGGGCATTGGCATCCGGCCCGATGACGATGTTCATGCCGTCGGCAGCCGCCTGCTGGAAGGCCGCCTGCGCTTCATCGGCAGTCGTCGCGTTGTAAACCTTCAGGTTCAGGGTATAACGAGTGCCGCTGCGGACGATACCGCCCGCGTTGTTGATCTCGCGCAGCGCCAGGCGCACGGCCTGTTCGATGTTTTCCCCGACGCTCTGGGCCGGGCCGCTGCCCGCTGTGATGAGGCCGATATTAAACATGGCGCTTTTGCTGGCCGATTTGGAGGTCGTATCTACCCGGCGCGCGTCCGAGCAGCTGGCGCACTCGCCGCCGTCATACCGCGCCGCTTCGACCAACTGGCCGTCCGCCTCGACCTGGACGATTCGCAGCGATTCCGTCACGCCCCGGTTATAGACTCCCTGAACGCCGGTGAAATCGCTCAGGCTCGACAGCCGCGTGGCGACCGACGATGGGCTGCTCCCGGCTTTGCTCACCGCCGCCGCGACCATATATACCGCGTCGTAATAAGCCGCCGCCGCTTCCGGTGGGGTTTCGTCCCACCGTGTTTCGTAATCCAGGACGAACGACTGGCTGGCCGCGTCATACGCCGCCGGAGTCCAGCCCACCAGACCCAGCACCTTCATCAACTGCGGCAGCGTCGAGTCCGCCGCGTCCACAAAATCCTGGTTTACACCGGCGGCCAGCACGACGCCGTTCCAGCCCACGCGCTCCAAAGCCGCCAGCAGTTCGGTGGTCTGCGCGTCCAGCATCCAGGTGAAAACCGCCTCGGCTTTGGCATCGCGGATGGCGCGCGCATCATCGTCAAAGTACGACTCGTTGGCGGCGTTCAGCAGGTCGGCCACCAGCAGGTCGTCGTCCACCGCCTTTCTGAAGGTTTTCATGGCGGTCGAGGCCGCGCCGGCATCCGACGCGACGATGGCAATCCGCGTGAAGGCGCGCGCGTTTTCCAGGTAATCGGCGGCGGCTTTCGCCCAGGCGGTGTAGTCGGCGGCGGCGCGCAGCACGCGGCTGCTCTTTTCGGCTTCTGGCAGGCCGGTGATAATCGCCACACTAGGTGTGCCGTCATCGGTGATGGTGGTCAGCCATTGGCTGTGGTACGGCCCGATCACCGCCACCGCGCCGTCGCCTACCGCCGTGTTATAAACATCCAGGGCTTCGGCGGCGGTGTTCGCTTCGTAGTAGACCACTTCCAGTTGGTAGCGGATGCTTTTGGGGCCGCGCACGCCCGCGTCGTCGTCGTCGTCGCCGGCGTTGATCTGTTCGGCAGCCAGAGCGGCAGCCTGGTAAAGCTGCCGGTCGAAGTCGGCGGCCTGCCCGTCTGCCGCGCCGATAAAACCGATGGTCAGTATCTCAAAATTGCTCTGCGCCGCCGCCGGGACAATCACCAGCAGGGCCAGCAGGACGGCGGCCAGCCCGAATGTGTATTTAAATGCGTTCACGTTTATCCTCCGTGTGTTTATTCGTAGCGTAAGGCTTCGATCGGTTGAAGCGCGGCGGCCTGTCTGGCCGGGTAAACCCCGAAAAACATGCCGACTAGAATTGAAAACCCCAGCCCGATAGCCAGCGACTCCGGGGTGACGGCGGTATTAATCAGGCCGCTGTTGTCCACCAGCATGGCGATTGCCATGCCCAGCAGCGTGCCGATTATGCCGCCGATGCCGCTGAGCGTGACCGTCTCGAACAAAAACTGCTGTAAGATATGCGCCCGGCGCGCGCCAACGGCTTTCCGCAGCCCGATCTCTTTCGTCCGCTCCGTGACCGATACCAGCGTGATATTCATGATGCCGATGCCGCCGACCAGCAGCGAAATGCTGGCGATAGCGCCCAGCAGCAGCGTCATGATGCTGGATACATTACTGGCCGTTTCCAGCAAGGTCTGGCGGTTCATGATGTTGAAGTCGTTGGCCGCGTCCTCGCTCAGTTTATGCTGCTCGCGCAGCACAGCTTCGATCTGGGTGCTGGCGGCGTTTACCTGTTCCGGGTCGGTGACAGCCACGACGATCTGGTTGACCTGAGTTTTGGTGCTGCCCGGCACGCGCGCCTCAAACAGGTAGCGGTAGCCGGTCGTTAGCGGCACAAAAATCTGCAAATTCGGGTCGCTGCCGCCCAGCGCATCCTGTTCTTGCAGCACGCCGACGACCTCGAACCTGGTGCGGCCAATGCGGACTTCGCGCCCAATCGGGTTCAGACCGCCGAACAGCTCCTCGGCGGCATCGTAACCCAGCACGGCCACCCGTTTTTTGCCGTCGTATTCGTCCTCGCTGAAAAACCGCCCGATCTCGACCGCCAGATTGTTGGCCTCAAGATATTTCTCAGTCGTCCCCAGGATGCTGGCCGTGTAGCTGGCCTGGTCGGTACGCACCGTCAGGCTGCTGCTGAACTGCGGCAGTACCGCAATCAGCCCGCCCACCTGCTGCTCAATGGCCTGGGCATCTTCATAGGTTAGGTTGGGGCGCTGCCCAGGGCCAGGGACGCCGCGCTGCAAGCCCCCGCCGCTCATGATCGTCAGCAGGTTCAACCCCGTTTCGCCCAGGCGCTCGGCGACCGCGCTCTGCGCGCCCTGGCCGACCGATGTCAGTGAAACCACCGACGCCACGCCGATGACGATGCCCAGCATCGTGAGGGCGGAACGCAGTTTGTTCGCCAGCAGGGCATCAATCGAAACGGCGAGGTTCTGGCGAATACTCAGGCCGCCGCGTCGAACGGGTTTAACCAGCGCCGCCGCTTTTTCATCGTGATGGCTGCGTTCGCGGGCGCGCGGAATGGCGACCTGAATCATCAGCCCCAGGCTGGCGACCAGCGCGATCCAGAATCCGGGCGTGAGCAGGCTGGCTAAATCAATCGGGAGCGACGCATCCTGCACAAAAAAGAGGACATAGTAGGCCAGCGCCGCCAGCCCGGCCAGTGCCGCCAGGATGGTCGCCAGCCGGTTGAAGCGCGGCCTGAAGGCGCTGCCAACCGCGCCGGCCAGCGCCACCACTGCCGCCGCCGGGATGAGGATATTTCCGGTCGTGCCGGTCAAACCGCCGGCCCGTGCGCGCGCAAACCTCTGACGCTGGCCGGCAGTATCGCCCGCCTGCGCCGACTGCTCATTGGCAGAGGCCGCAGCCCCGGACGGGGCCTCGAAACCTGCCGGCGGCTGGAAACCCGCTGGCGCCTCGAAACCCGCCGGTGGCTGGAAGCCTGAAGGCAGGCCGCCGGTGGCCGAAGCGTCCGGCAGGTTCACCATGCCGCCCGCCAGCGCGAATCCACCCATACCGAACTGCACCCAGGGCGACATTAAAAAATAGGCTGCCAGCATGACGACCGCGCAGGCCGCCACGACCAGATTCTTGAGGTAGGGTGTTAGCCTTTTAATGTGTGTGAACGGCTTCATCTATAATCACTCCATCGCGCATCGAGATAATCCGCTCGGCGCGTTCGGCGACTTCCGCCGCGTGCGTGACGACCACCAGGGTGATGCCCTGTGTCTGGTGCAGTTCCTGGAACAGCCGCAGGATGTCCTCGCCGGTGCGCGAGTCCAGGTTGCCGGTCGGCTCATCGGCCAGGATGATCGAGGGCTGGTTGACCAGCGCGCGCGCAATCGCCACCCGCTGCTGCTGCCCGCCGGACAGCTCGTTGGGCTTGTGTTTCATGCGCGTTTTCAGATCAACCACTTCCATCGCCCACTCGGCGCGCTCGCGGCGCATTTTGGCCGGCACCCCCGCATACACCAGCGGCAGCGCCACATTTTCCAGCGCGCTGCTGCGGGCCAGCAGGTTAAACTTCTGGAATACGAAGCCGATGCGGTTGTTCCGAATGTCGGACAGCCGGTCGTCGCTCATTTCGCCGATCTCCACGCCGTCCAGCTTATAAATGCCGCTGGTTGGTTTATCCAGCGCGCCCAGGATAGACATAAGCGTGCTTTTGCCGCAGCCGGACGGCCCCATGATGGCGACCATCTCGCCCCGGTTAATGCACATGGAAACCCCGGCCAGGGCATGGACTTTTTCATCACCCATCGTATAAATCTTGTGCAGATCGCTGGTTTCGATCACCGGCGGCTGTTCAGATTCAAATACAGAGGTCTTTTCTGCTGCCATCATCCGGCTACCCTCCAAAGAAGAACCCGCCCGGAATGCCCGGCCCGCCAGGGTTGGCGTTCTGGTTATTTTGCGTGTTGGCGGCCTGCTGCCGGATGATTACCGTCGCGCCCTCGTTGATGTCCCCGCTGATTTCGGTCAAACCGTCGCTGCTGCGCCCGCTGGTGATCGAAATACGCTGCGTGCTGCCGTCGGCGTTGTAAAGCTCCACAAACTCGGTCGTGCCTTCACGCTGAATCGCGCCGGTCGGCACGGCCAGAATGTTGGCGGCCACCTCGACGCTGATTTCAACCGCCGTCGTCATGCCCACCCGCACCGGTAGATCGCCAATATCGGTCAGATCAATTCGCACCGGGTAGGTGACGACGTTGTTTGACGACGTGCCGGATGGTGCGATACGCACCACTTCCCCGGCGAGGACGGCATCGTCCAGCGCGTCCGGGATGATGGTCGCCGGCAGACCGACGCTGACATTGGCGATGTCCAGTTCATCCACGTCTACTTCGACATGAAACCGGCTGGTATCCAGCAGCGTGACCGCCGTCAGGCCGCTCGAAACTGTGTCGTTGACATCAACCGCCACCTCGGCGACGATGCCATCAAACGGGGCCGTCAGTACCGCGTTTTTCAATTGGTCGCGGGTATTCTCCAGTTCCAGGCGGGTTTGTTCGAGCTGCGCTTCGGCAGAAGCGATTTCTTCCGCCGTCGGGCCGCTGAGCAGGCTGTCCAGGGATGCCTGCGCCTGTTCCAGGCCGGCCTGCGCGGCGGCAAGCTGTATTTCGTACTGCGCGACGGGTGTCATCTCTTTACACTGCGCCGCTGCCACATCATACGCGCTTTGCGCCGAGCGCAGCGCGCTGCTCACCGCCGCGTTCGGGTCGGGCTGGAAGGTGGCGTCCCAGGCGAATCCATCTTTAAGGTACTGGTCATAGGCTGTCTGCGCGTCTTGCAGCTGCAGCCGCAGGCTGTCCAGGTTGGAACAGCTAATCGTCTCCTGGTTCGGCGCGGTGTCCAGGTTGTTTTGCGCCGCCAGCAGTTGAGACTGCGCCGAGGCCAGATTCGCCCGCGCCTGTGCGATTTCCGCGTCGGTCGGGTCGGCCACCAGTTTGTCATAACTGGCCTGCTGGACAACTAAGGCTTTTTCCTTCAGCGTGATCTGGTATTCCAGGTCGGATGTGTCCAGCCGCGCCAGTTCCTGGCCGGCTGTTACCCTGTCGCCGACTTCAACCAGAACTTCCTGAACCGTCCCGGACATCTTAAACGCCAGATAGCCGGTCTGTTTGGGCGCAATCGTCCCGGTCGCCTCGATGGTGTCGGTGAACGTCACCCGCTCGACGCGCGCGGTTTCCGGCGCCTGCGCTTCGACGGTGGGCAGCGCGCTGCCCGTCAAACCGGGAAGACCGAGCGCCGCGACGGCCAGAATCAGGGCCAGGGCGGCTCCAATGGCGAGATAAGTTTTTCGCATAACACACTCCGTTCGCTGCTGATCTTCGCCTGACTGCATCTCGGCAGGGGCTTAGTATCTATCCATAAACCGATTGATCTGATAGCAGAACAGTGGGCTTAAGCCCACTGTCTGGTGGGTTTACGGATAAACTCTTAACCCTCTGTCGAATATCAAAAATTCAGCCGGCTCAACCTTTTGAGATGAGCCGTTCCGTTTTTATTCTGCGCCGGGATTCTGAAGATATTGTCAAGACCTTGCGGGACTTCGGCTGAAGTTTGCCGGGGTCAGCCGGGCGCGGAACGGGCAAATATCCATCCCTCAAGCGGACGAGGGGCGTAACCTGTGTTACGATAAAAACGGTCTTTATAGCGTGACCGTTTTGCCAACAAGGATCACTTATGCGACGATTTGCCCTTGCGCTGGCACTGCTGATGCTGGCGGCGGCCTGCGCCCCGGCAGCCCAGACCGCCGAACCCGGCCTGCCGACGCTGGCAGTGCTGCCCAGTGTAACCCCCACCGATACCCCGGCTGTGCCGACCGACACGCCCCCACCGACCGATACGCCGTTCCCGACCAACACACCAACGCTGACGGAGACCCCTCGCCCGACGCGCACGCCGCGCCCCACCCAGCCGCCGCCACCCACCATCCAGCCGACCCTGGCCGCCATCGGCACGGCCACCCAGGCTGTGCTGGAAGCGCCACGTTTTTCCACCTTCACGCCCGCGCCGGACGGCGCTGTGCCGACCGGCACGCCCCGGCAGTTGGCCGATGTGATGATTACCGAGGCGCAGTTCCAGGAGGAAGTAGACCTGCGGGTGGCGGCACTGGCTTCGATTGACCGCGCCATCGTGGATTTTGTGCCGGGCGGCATTCAGGTTGAACTGACGGCGCTGGGCGGCGAGGCGTTAACCACCGGCATCGTGCTGGTGACGGTACAGCTGACCGGCACTTTCGCCACCATCAGCATCGGCGACATCCGCATGAATGCGCCCGAACCGCCGGAGGCTTACGTGCAGGTCGTTTCCGGCGATTTTTTCGTCATGATGCTGGATTCGCTGGACAGCATCCTTAAGCAGCGGCTCGGCCCGGATCAACAGCTGCGCGCCATCGCTGTGACCGACTCGGCGATTGAGGTGACGCTGCTCGTGCCGCAGCCATAAACATAGGCCGCCGCCCCTGAAAGCGATGATGAACCATTGAGCCTTGTTCCAAGAACTTTTTCAACAGGAGGCTAAAAACCATGTTTCGCTCGATTCGTTGGTGGGGGGCTGCGTTGGCGCTGTGCCTGGCCCCCGCGCTGGCGCTGGCGCAGGGTTTCACCTGTCCGAATATCGTCGAAACGGCGCTGGAAGTGGTTGACCAATCCTGCGCCGAAACAGGGCGTAATCAGGTCTGTTACGGCAGCATCCGCCTGTCCGCCCAGCCAAAACCCAACATAACCAACTTCGAGTTCCGCAAAACTGGCGATCTTGTCGGTGTAGCCGACCTGCAAAAGCTGGTCGCCAGCCCGATGAATGTTGAAGCCGGCGAATGGGGCGTGGCGCTGATGCGCCTGCAAGCCAACCTACCGGACACGCTGCCCGGCCAGAACGTGACCTTCATCCTATTCGGGGATGTCGAACTGACGCCCGTCGAAACGGCTGACGCCGCCGCGCCGCCGATGCAGGCGTTTTATCTGCGAACCGGCGTTGGGGATGCCCGCTGCGAGGAAGCGCCGGAAAGCGGCCTGCTGGTGCAAACGCCGGAGGGCGCCGGCGAAGTGGTTTTTAACATCAACGGCGTGGACGTACAGATGGGTTCTACCGTCTTTTTCCAGGCGGGTGAGGCCGAAGGTATGACCGTCAGCACGCTGGAAGGGCTGGCCTATGTGCGCGCCAACGGCGGCGAACAGATCATCGTGCCGGGGACGTGGGTGCGGGTGGCGCTCGCTCGCCTGCCGGATGCCGCCGGGCTTTTTCAGCCGCTCGGCTTGCCGGAACTGCCCCGCGCCTATGAGGAACGCGCCCGGATGCTGGGGCGGCTGCCGGTGCGCCTGCTCCAGCGCCGGATCGAAATCGCGCCGCCGCTGGCCCGCGAGGAGCTTGAGCGGCTGCTGAACCATCTGCGTTCCGGCAGGCCGCTGTGCGGCGAAACACCCCTGCCGCCCTGCCGCCTGCCGCTGCTGCCGACGGCGCTGCCCACCCTGCCGGCGCTGCCCTTTGATCCGGGCGGTTTGCTGCCGGGAGGCCGGGGCGGTAGATAAGGCCGCGCGCCGAAAGGCCGTCTTTAATTTACCCCCTACATGGGGTAGACTAACGCCATGCCGTTTAGCGTCACAGGAGATCAAACTGCATGGCAAAACAATACGATGTTGTGGTGCTGGGTGCGGGGCCGGGCGGTTACGTAGCTGCCATCCGCGCCAGCCAGTTGGGCCTGAAAACCGCCATCGTCGAGAAAAAATACTGGGGCGGTGTATGCCTAAACGTCGGCTGCATCCCCTCGAAGGCGCTGCTGCGTAACGCCGAACTGGCGCATATCGTCACCAAAGAAGCCAAAACCTTCGGCATCAAAATCAACGGCGAAGTGACCTTCGATTATGTCGAAGCCTTCAAACGCAGCCGTCGCGTGGCTGATGGCCGCGTCAAGGGCGTTCACTTCCTGATGAAAAAGAACAAAATTGATGAATACGACGGCTGGGCTACCTTCACCGACCCTCATACCCTGAGCCTGGAGCTGAACGACGGCGGCCAGGAAACGCTGACGTTTAAAAACTGCATCATCGCGGCAGGTGCGACCACGCGGCTCATCCCCGGCACGCAGCTTAGCGAGCGCGTGGTGACATATGAAGAACAGATCATGACCGACCAGCTTCCCGGCAGCATCATCATCGCCGGGGCGGGCGCTATCGGCGTGGAATTCGCCTACGTCATGCACAACTACGGTGTGGACGTGACCATCGTCGAATTTTTAGACCGCGTAGTGCCGCTGGAAGATGAAGAAATTTCCGCCGAACTGCACAAACAGTACGAACGCGCCGGGATTAAAGTGCTGGTCAAGACCCGCGTGGACAGCATCGAAGATACCGGCAAAACCGTTAAAGTCACCGTCACCGGCCCGGACGGCGCGCAGCGCACACTGGAGGCCGATAAGGTGTTGCAGGCCATCGGCTTCCAGCCGCGCACCGAAGGTTACGGCCTGGACAAAACCGGCGTGCAGCTGACCGAACGCGGCGCGATTGGTATTAACGACAAAATGCAGACCAGCGTGCCGCACATCTACGCTATCGGCGACGTGACCGCCAAACTGATGCTGGCGCACGTGGCCGAAACAATGGGCGTGATCGCGGCGGAAAACATCGCCGGCGCGGAGACAATCACGCTGGATTACGATATGATGCCGCGCGCCACCTACTGCCAGCCGCAGATCGCCAGCTTTGGTTACACCGAAAAACAGGCCCGTGAGAAAGGTTACGAGGTTAACGTCGCCAAATTCCCCTTCCAGGCTAACGGCAAGGCGCACGGCCTGGGCGATACCACCGGCTTCGTCAAGCTCATCAGCGATAAAAAATACGGCGAAATCCTGGGCGCGCACATGATCGGCCCAGACGTGACCGAACTGCTGCCGGAGCTGACCCTGGCGCGGTTTGCCGAACTGACGCCCAACGAGATCGCCCGCAACGTCCACCCGCATCCCACGCTCAGCGAGGCCATCAAAGAGGCCGCACACGGGTTGGAAGGGCATATGATTAATTTTTAGTGCTGTCTCCGCCGGGGGCGGGTTTCCTAAAACCTGCCCCCGCTCACTCCGGGTGTGTTTCCGGTACAATACAAATAAACATGAGACGAGGCGCGACGTATGGAAAGCGTACAGGCAGCCCCGCTGACGGTGGACGATCTGCTCCAACTCGACACGCAGGACAGACGTTTTGAGGTGGTCAACGGGGAGATTATCGAAATGCAGCCAACCAACATTTTGCATGTTATCATTATGAGCAACGTTTTTGAAATCTTAAAAGCATATGCTGTTTCTCACCAGCTGGGCTTTGTCTTCCCGGATAATCTGCTCTACATACTGCACGTGGATGTCGAAACCGGTGTGCGCGAAACCCGCAGTCCTGATGTTTCGTTTGTCCGAAAAGGGCGCATCACCAGGTCAACAGATTTAACTCGCCCGTTTTTTGGCGCGCCCGATCTGGCCGTCGAAGTTGTGTCACCCGGCGAGGATGCCGATACGCTGCTGGCGAAAATTCGGGATTATTTCGCCTATGGTTCGGAGCAGGTCTGGGTGCTGTACCCCACACAGCGCGAACTACACCAGTTTATTCGCGGCGAAAAGGGCGCGCGCCATTACACGGATGATGATGTGCTGGCCGCCGAAACGCTGTTCCCCGGTCTGGCGCTGCGTATCAACGATCTGTTCGCCCTGCCGGAAATGGAAGATTAATCCCTGGCGGAAGTCCACAAAACTCAACCCCGCAAAGCCCGCTGCCGAGCCGCCTCAAACAGAATAACCGCCGCCGCGACCGCCGCATTGAGCGATTCGGTGTCGGCGGTCATCGGGATGTTTACGCGCGTATCCGCCAGGCGCGCCGCTTCGTCGCCTGCGCCGCGCGCTTCGCCCCCGATGATAAGCGCCCAGGCTGCCGTCCAGTCCGCCTGATGGTAAACAAGCTGCCCGTCGCTGTCCGCCAGATAAACGGTCAGGTCGCGGCAGGCAGCGGCGATGTTTTGCCAACCGGCCTCAATAACCGGCACGCGGAAATGTGCGCCCATGCCGCCGCGCAGCGCCTTCGGGTTATAGGGGTCGGCGCAGGTGGGCGAAAGCAGCACGGCGTCCGCGCCCGCCGCCGCCGCCGTCCGTAAAATCGTCCCCAGGTTGCCGGGGTCGCGCACCGAGTCCAGGATGAGCAGGCGCTCCGGCTGCGCCGGCAGAACCGGCGACGGCAGGGGGAATACGCCCAGAATACCCTGCGGCTGCTGCGTATCGCTGGCATGGCGCATCACCTCGGCGTTGGCGGGGTACAGCGCCGCGCTCAGGTCGCCTAATGATTCGATGGCCGCCGCTTCAGGGTCGTAGAGGATAAAATCCGGCAGATGGCCGCTCTGGACAGCATCGCGCACCAGCCGCGCGCCTTCCAGGACAATTTTCCCCTCTTTGCGGCGCGTCCTGGCCTGGTTTTGCAGGGCGCGGGCCAGTTTTACCTTTTCATTTTGCAGGCTGGTTATCATACTCGCCGGCGCTTCATTTGTGCCGTTTGGATTTATAGTACATCAACCAGATAAGAATGCCTACCTCCGACAGTAGGCTTAAGCCCACTGTCTAAACCCGCTGCCAGTA
Organism: Anaerolineae bacterium; assembly: GCA_026645945.1. Classification (GTDB taxonomy): domain Bacteria; phylum Chloroflexota; class Anaerolineae; order Aggregatilineales; family Phototrophicaceae; genus CFX2. The sequence continues at coordinate 38,638 of JAPKMO010000020.1, read as the reverse complement.
TGAAGATTAAGCTGGTTTGTGTGATAATACCGGCTTCCACAGAAAACGATGGAAGCCGCCGGCGCACGCTCCCTTTTTAATCGGCGGTTCAACGGCGGGACGCCAGATAAACGTTCAGGTTGGCCTGATTTTGCCGCAGCACCGACGCCAGCGCGCGATCCATCACCAGCCGCTCCAGCAGGCGGCTGACCGGCCCAAGCCAGGGCAGAAAACGATACTCAACCACCATTTGCAAGCGCGTGACTTCCGACGTCGCCGACGGCGACAGGTGCAAAATCATCCTGGAGGGCAGCACGGCTGACCTGGACTCGTGAATCTGGCGTTTCATCGGCTCGAAAGCGGTGACGCGCCAGGGTGTGGTTTGAGGGAGCGGCCCCAGACGGTTGTGGTCATAATAAATGCTGTCCAGGCCGTAATTGCCCGGCGTTTTGAGGTCTGCCGCTTCCAGCCCCACCACCCAATCCGGCGTGTGCGCGATGTCGTTGAGTGTATTCCACACCGTTTCTACTGGCGCCTGAATGAGCGCAACCGACTCTGCTCGTCCCATGTTAATCCCTCGCTTCTCCTCTACCGTCTATTAAACGACAGGCTTCCGGTCAAGGCATCAAACAGGCGGCTGAAAATCGCCTCGGTCTTTAGATGGAGATGGCGGTAAAATGGTCTGCCGAGGTGGCAGGACGATGGAAGCGGTCATTTTCTGCGGCATCCAGGCGACGGGTAAATCCACGTTTTACCGGCATCGGTTTTTCAGGACGCATATGCGGATCAACCTGGATATGCTCAAAACGCGCTGGCGGGAGGATATTTTTCTGCGCGCCTGCGTCGAGGCCGGGCAGCCGTTCGTGGTGGACAATACCAACACGCTCGCCAGCGAACGCGCCAGATACATCGCGCTGGCGAAGCCGGCAGGTTTTCACATCGTCGGTTATTATTTCCAGTCAAGGCTTGAGGATGCCCTGCGGCGCAATGCCGGACGCGGCGGCGCGGAACGTATCCCCGACCAGGGTTTGTATATGATGCGCCGGCGGCTGCAAATCCCGGCCTACAGCGAGGGCTTCGACCGGCTGTATTATGTTAAAATCGCGGGCGATGGCAGCTTCACGGTATCGGAATGGCGCTCGTGAAGTTCGACATGGGCAAAAAGGGGACGAAACAATGATCGGCAGCTACAGCATCCCATATGGCAAAACGCGCCTGATTTTTACGCTGCCCGCCGGTGCGCTGGACGTGCAGGTGATCGCCCCTGCCGCTGTACCCGCCGCGCCCGACCCGCCCGGCGTGGTGCGGGCGGCGCTGGACGACCTGCTGGGCGGCCTGCGCTGGGACGATTTCGCGGGCGCGCGCTCGGCGGCGGTGGCCGTCAACGACAAAACGCGCCCCGTCCCGCACGAACATCTGCTGCCGCCGCTGCTGGAACGCCTGGAAAACCTGGGACTCGCGCCCGACCGCATCACGCTGATTGTCGCCACCGGCACGCACCCGCCCATGCCGCCGGCAGAGTTTCCGCAAATCCTGCCGGCCAACGTGCTGGCGCGCTACCCGGTTTTCTGCCACGACTGCGACGATGCGGCCAACCTGATTTACGGGGGACAGACGCCGCGCGGCACGCCGGTCTGGATCAACCGCCGCTACGCCGAAGCCGGCCTGCGTCTGGTGGTGGGCAACATCGAGCCACACCAGTTCATGGGTTTTTCCGGCGGCGTCAAAAGCGCGGCGATAGGGCTGGCCGGGCGGGAAACCATCAACCGCAACCACGCCCTGATGATGCACGAAAACGCTCAGTTAGGCCGTTACGATGGCAACCCTGCCCGCGAGGACGTGGAGGACATCGGGCGGTTGGTCGGCGTCCATGTGGCGCTGAATGCCGTCTTAAACCGCGACAAACAGATCGTGCGGGCGCTGGCGGGCGACCCGCTGGCGATGATGCGCGCCGGAATCCCGCTCGTCAATGAACTGGCGACCGTGCCGGTGGATGCGCCTTTTGATCTGGTGATCGCCGCGCCCGGCGGCCACCCGAAGGACATCAACCTGTACCAGTCGCAGAAGGCGCTGGCGCACGCCGCGCTGATAACCCGCCCCGGCGGCACAATCATCCTGGCGGCGGCCTGCCCGGAAGGCACCGACAGCCAGAAATACGAACGCTGGATGCTCGACGGTGTGGAGTCGTATCAGGCCGTTTTTGAGCGTTTCGCCCGCGAGGGTTTCCAGATTGGCTCGCATAAGGCTTACCAGATCGCCCGCGACGCCGCCACCCGGCGCGTGCTGCTGGTTTCGGATATGCCGCCGGATTTGGTGCGAAAACTGCTGCTGATACCCGCCGCGCTGGACGAAGCGATCAATATGGCGCTGGCAGATTTACCCCCTGGCGCGCGGGTGGGCGTTCTGCCCGCCGCCAACGCCACCGTACCGCTGCCAGCGTTTTAGCCCTCGTGAACGCTGCTGTTTTTGTTCAGCACCAGCCGCAAGCGTTCGATCAGCTTGCTGTTTTCGCCGTAGTTCAGGCTTTGAATGCCCAGCAGTTCGGCTGGCAGGTTCGCCTCGCGGCAGATGACCGGAATGATCGGCTTTTCGTGGTGGATGAAGTAGCGGTACTCCAGCCGCACGTAGCGCGATTTGAGCGCCTCGGGCGTGACGCACAGCAGCAGCGCGCTGCATTCATCAAGCGCCTGGTTGATTTTGTCCAGCCAGTCCTGGCCGCCTTCCAGCAGGCTCTGGTCAATCCAGACGTTGATGCCCTCCTGAAGCAAAAACTCCACCAGCGGATGCACAAAAACGTCCCAATCGCTGCGCCGGTAGGAAACAAAAACGGTCTTTGAGTGCAGGGCATCGCGCAGGCTGGCGCGGTCTTCGTCGTGGATGCGGCCCTGGGTTTTGTAGGCGATGGCGGCGTAATCGGCCAGGGCGCTGAGCAGTTCGCCGTCATGCTCTCCGAAAGCCGGCGCATCCGACGAGATGTTTTTAACCACCAGCGCACCGATAGGCCGTCTGCCGAGCAGCAGCGGCGCGGCCACTGCCGCTTTATAGCGCCCGTTTTTACGGGCGGCGGCATCCGGCAGCGACAGCACCAACTGGCCGGACTCCATCGCCTGCACCGCCAGCGGCTCGGACATCACACGGTTGAGTGGGACCGGGCGTTCGTCGCCCTTCCGTTTGACCGATTTGCAGACCAGTTCGCCGCGTTCGACGATAAAAATCGCGCCTTCTTCGCTTTCGGTGAGGATGGTCGCCGCGCCGACGACGCGCCGCATCAGGCCGTCCATGTCCATCAGGGCGGTAACACTTTTGCCAATGCTGTACAGAATCCGCAGTTCGCGCAGCCGCCGGTTTAAATCGGCATTCATGCTCACCAACCGCGCCGTCAGCGCCTCTTTCTGCCGGCGCAGGCGAACTTCCGCCAGGCTGCGCTCGATGGCAGCGGCGATTTCATCCGCTGCGAACGAGTCGCCCTTCATGATGTAGTCCTTAACGCCCCGGCGGAAGACCTCAACGGCGATGGCTTCGCTGCCGTGCGCCGTCATCAGGATGACCGGCACGTTCAGGCGTTCGGCGTTCAGGCGGTTTAATACCTGCATCCCATCCATGCGGGGCATTTGCAGGTCGAGCAGGATTAAATCGGGGCGCTGGCGTCGAACGATTTCCAGGGCGTCCACACCGTCGCGGGCGATCAGGGCTTTATAACCGTTCGGTTTAAGAACGCTGTCCACAATAAATTCGATAATATGGGGGCTGTCATCAACCACCAGAATACTTTCGCGGCTCATTTATTTCACCGGGTTGTGTTATTCCTTTACGGCTTATTATATGCTAACCCGAATTTCGATTCAGCGGAAGTCTTTAACCATGCCTTCAAATAAAACGGCGGGCCATCCACAGCCCGCCGTTCGATAGGTTCGCGGCAGATTTCTGGCTGGCAGTGAGCTTAAACCCACTGCCGTAGGCAGACATTCTCATCTTGTTGATGTACTAGGCGTTTTCATCATCCGGCGCTGCGGGCGGCGCGGATGGCACGTCGGTGATGTCCAGTTCGGCGGCGGGCGTGCCGGTGGCGGCCTGCATCAGCAGCGTCAGCCGGTCGGCCATTGCCGCCGGGTCGGGGTGGATGCCGTCTTGCAGCAGCGCCGTTTCAAACACCTGCTCGATGACCAGATTCACCAGCGGGCTGCCCGGCGAAGCAGCCAGCATGGCGCTTAGGTTATACATCAGTGGGTGGTGTGGGTTCAGTTCCAGGCTTTTGACCGGCAGTTCCACCTCGCGGTCGAGCAGGCGGTTGAGCCGGAACATATTACGCGCCGCGTTTTCATCGTCGCTGACCAGCCGCGCCGGGCTGCGGGTGAGCGTTTTGCTCTGGCGCACATCGCGCACGCGCTCCCCCAGCACATCGGCGAACCGCTGGCGTAGGGCGTTAAAACGATCTTCCGGCAGGTTCTCGCGGGCGGGCGCGGCCTCGTCCTCGCGGGCTTCGCCGATGTCGCGCAGGTCAATGTTGGCGTCGTCCACGCTGCGGAGTTTGTGGCCTTTGTAGTCCGGCAGCCCCATCAGCATGAACGAATCAACCGGGTCGGTCAGGTACAGCACCTCGATGCCGCGCGCGCGGAAGGCGTCCAGGTGCGGGCTGCGGCTGGCGGTGTAAAAGTCGTCGGCCATCACATAGTAAATGTCATCCTGGTTGGCAGCCAGCCGTTCGACGTACTCATCCAGCGAAAAAAGCTGTTCCGGGGTTTCGCTGCGCGTGCTGGCGAAAAACAGTAGCGGCTCGATGTCGGTGCGGTCAACCGGGCTGACCACCACACCCTGCTTGATGAACCGGCTGAAGGCGGCATAAATCTTCAGGTAGCTGTCGCGGTTTTTCTGCGCCATACGCTTCAGGTCAGACAGCACGCGCCCAGTGAGCGTCTTCTTCAGGTTGACCATCACGCGGTTGGCCTGCACGCTCTCCCGGCTGACATTCAACGGCAGGTCTTCGCTGTCTACCACGCCCTGCACAAACTGAAGATATTCCGGCAGCAGGTCAGTATTGTAATCCTGAATCAGCACCTTACGGGCGTACAGCTTCAAACCCGGCTCTTTGCGCGGGCTGAGCAGGCTGCGCTCTGGGCTGGATGGGATATACAGCAGAGCGTAAAACTGGAGCGGCACGTCGGCGCGCACGTGCAGGTGATGTAAAGGCGCTTCCCAGTCCAGCGTCAGCATTTTGTAGAAGTCGTTGTACTGTTCTTCGGTGATGTCTTTGGGGTCCTGCCGCCAGATGGCAGTTTGTTTGTTGGCCGGCTGCTCGTCGTCTCCGACGTAAATCGGAAAAGCGATATAGTCGGAGTGGCGGCGGATGATGTCTTTCAGCGTCCAGGGCTGTAAAAACGTCTTGGCATCTTCTTTGAGGTGGATAATCACATCCGTGCCGCGCACTTCGCGTTCGGCGGGTTCGATGGTATAGGTCGCGCCGCCGGTGGACTCCCAGGCGTAAGCCTGTTCGCCGGGCTGGTACGAGCGCGAGACGACGCGCACTTTATCCGCCACCATAAAAACCGAATAAAAGCCCACCCCGAACTGGCCGATGACATCCTGCAAAACCGCGCCGCTGCCGGACGATTCGCGCAGTTTTTCCAGGAAGGCTTTCGCGCCGCTGCGGGCAATAACACCCAGGTTATTCACCAGCTCATCGTGGGTCATACCGATGCCGGTATCGCTGATGGTCAGTGTCCCGGCGCTTTCGTCGGCTTTGATTTCAATGGCGAGTTCGGCGTCCGGGTCGAGGATGTCGCGGTTGGTAAGCTGCTCGAACTGGATACGGCTGAGCGCGTCGGAGGCGTTCGAGATCAGCTCGCGGAGAAAAATTTCCCGTTCGGTGTACAGCGAATGAACCAGAATATCCAACAACTGCTGGATTTCTGCCTGAAAAGTGAAGGTTTCTGCCATCGGCTCACCCCATAAAAATCAAGGATTGGATACGAGTCGGGGTATTTTTATCATATTTACGTAAGAAGCAGGTAAAAACCGGCTCAGGCCGAATAGACCGGTTCGCCGCCGACGAAGGTCTGCTCAACACGCAGATCGAGCAGCGATTCGGGCGGCGTTTGCAGCGGGTCGCCGCTGAGGATGACCAGATCGGCCCATTTACCGGGGCTGATGCTGCCCCGGTTGGCCTGGTCGCCGGCGGCGACAGCCCCGCCCATCGTATAAGCGTACAGCGCCTCATAGGGCGTAATGGCCTGTTCCGGGGCGATGGAGAAACCGGCATCGTCGCGGCGGTCTGCGGCAGCTTTGATGCCGAGCAGGGGGTTGTCATCCGGCACGACCGGCGCATCGGAACTGAGCGCGACGGTCAGGCCGGCGTCCAGCATGGCGCGCACCGGGTAACAGCGCGGCAAAAACTCGTCCGGCAGATAGCGGCGAAAACTGCGCCCCAGGGCCGGCAGGAACACCGTTTGCGGCACAGCGATGATCTGGAGCGCGGCGCAGCGCCGCAGGTGATCGGCGTCCGGCAGCCCCAGGTGTTCGATCCGGTGGCGCAGGGCAGAGCCGCCGGGTATCCCCGGCTGCCGCCGGCGCAGTTCCTCATAAACTGAGATGACCTGTTCCAGCGCCACATCGCCGATGGCGTGCGTGCCGATGCGAAAACCCGCCGCGTGGGCTTCCCAGGCCAGTTCCAGCAGTTCGGCGGTTTCAAAACGTAACACGCCGCGCCCGCCGACGATGTTGTACGGGCGGCTGATGGCCGCCGTCGCGCCGCTCAGGCCGCCGTCGGCAAAAAACTTCACCGTATCAATTCGCAGCCAATCGCTGAGGAATCGCTCCGGCAGCGGCAGCGTCCCTGTTCCGCCGTCGGGACGGCGAATCGGCATCCCGTTAACGCGCGCGCGCAGTTTGCCCGCCGCGTCCAGCGCCCGGTAGACGCGCACATGCAGCGGGGTCAGCAGCGGGTCGGTGGCGCTGGTGATTCCCAGGGCAAGCTGGTGGCGCTGCGCCGCCAGAATGGCATCTTCCAGGTCGGCTTCAGCCGGGTCAGGGATGTTGAGCAGCCCCATTGCCGTTTCTTGCAGCAGACCGGTGGGCTGGCCGCTTTCGTCGCGCGCGATCACGCCGCCGGGCGGGTCGGGCGTATTGGGGGTGATGCCGGCCCATTCCAGGGCGCGGCTGTTGGCGACGATCATATGGCCGCAGGTGCGGGTCAGCGCGATGGGATGGTCAGGGCTGGCGGCGTCCAGGTCATGGCGGGTGGGGTGGCGGCCTTCCGGCAGGTCGGCCTCGTTATAACCGCGCCCAGTGATCCACACGCCGGCGGGAAGGCCGCGCGCCTTCTCTCGAAAACGCGCGACGATGGCCGGGATGTCCGGCGCGGTCTGTTTGCGGGCGTCCACCTGCCGCGTCAGCAGCAGGCCGAGCTTCCACAGATGCACATGCGCGTCGTTAAAACCGGGCAGCAGCGTTCGCCCGCCCAGGTCCAAACGGCGGACGCCGCGCCCGGCAGCCGCTTCGACCTCAACCCGCGCCCCAACCGCCCGGATACGCGCGTTTTCCACCAGCACGGCCTCGGCGGCAGGCGCGGCAGCGTCCATCGTATGAATAACGCCGTTAACGATCAACAGCGCCATATACCAGACCGCTTCTAATTCACAAAACGATATTTAATCAGCGTCCACAGGGCAATCGGGCCGTCCGTCCATTTGATCTTTTTGCCTTCATGCCACTCGCGCCCATTGTACGAAATCGGCACTTCGTAGATGCGAATCCCCTGCTTCAATACTTTGGCCGTAATTTCCGGCTCGAACTCGAAGCGCCGGGCATGAATTTTGATGCCCTTCACCACCTCGGCGCGGAAAACTTTGTAGCAGGTTTCCATATCGCTGAGGATGGCGTTATACAGGATATTGGTCGTCAGCGTCAGGATGCGGTTGGCGACCATGTTCCAGAAATTCATGGCCTTACGCGGCCCGCCCAGAAAACGCGACCCGTAAACGACGGTGGCGATACCTTCCTCCAGGGGTTTGAGCAGGATGGGGTATTCGCGTGGGTCGTACTCGTAGTCGGCATCCTGAATCAAAAATACCTCGCTGCTGGCCGCCGAGAAGCCGGTAACAACCGCCGCGCCTTTGCCCTGGTTGGTCTGGTGGTACAGGATGCGGAGGCTGGGGCGGTTTTCATTTTCGATGCGCTGCAAAATTTCGCGCGTGCCGTCGGTCGAGCCGTCATCCACGATGATGATCTCGTCCGCCAAGCCGACCGCCTCCACCCGGTTGAGGACTTCCTCAATCGTCTGGACTTCGTTGTAACAGGGGATGATGACGCTCAACGTCAGACGGCGTATACCCTTACGATACGACAATTCCTGGAGATACGTTTGCATTCTTCCATGCTCCTCATCTGGCGACCGCTGACGACTGCCGGTTTTTAAGACCGCAATTGTAAAAATCAGGCCTTAAGCTAACCTTGCGGCAGAAGTCCATCATTGTACCACCCCATCGGCAGATCGAGAATGGCGGGCAGGCTGTTTTTGCTCTACGGCGGGAACGCAAAAAGGGCGAACTCGCCGGGTTCGCCCCTGCTTGCAGATCGTGAAAACGTTACGCCGTCTTCCAGCGCGTGACGTTCGCTTCGATGGCGGCCTGCCCCATCGCGCGGGCGACCGAGATGCGGTGGTGGCCGTCGCTGACGTAATAGACCTCGCCCACCTGGATCAGTTCCACCAGCGGCAGGGTTTGAGCGCGCAGCAGCGCCCCGGCCACGCCTGCCCAGCGTTCGGCGCTGTCGGCGCGCAGGGGGTAAAACTCGCAGTCGAAGCTGTCAGCTTTGTCCAGCGTGCCGACAATCCGATCCAGCGCGACGGTCTGCGCCCCCAGGTAGTGCCGGTTCACGATCCGGGCCGATACCTCGGCCAGCACATGCAGCCGGCGCGAACGGCGAGTGACCGCTGCCAGCGCCCGCTTCACGCCGCCGGCCAGCAGCGCGCGCTCAAACATCTGTCGTGCCGCCGGCATAACAGCGTTCGCGCTGCCCATCTGCTCAGCCCCGATATTTTGAAGCGCCATTGGTGCATACATAGGTCACCTCCGTTCGTTCTTACGTTTTCACTGTACCCGGAGGGCGTCTCACCGCCGTGTCAGCCGGCGTCTCAAAAAGCGTCTCAAACCGCAGTTTTGTGATACCATAGGGCGAGGCGCGCAGTTCCGCGCCCGACCGTTGTCCCGTCACGACCTGGATAGGGTTATGTCTCGCCTGAACCTTCACCTGCTCGGCGCGCCCCACATTGAATTGGACGGCCAGACGGAACGCATCAGCCGCCGCAAGGCGCTGGCGCTGCTGGCTTACCTGGCCGTTACGGGCAGCGCCCACAGCCGCGATTCCCTGACCGCTTTTTTCTGGCCGGACTTCGATCAAAGCAGCGCCTACGCTTATCTGCGAACAACACTGTGGACACTCAACAAATCGTTGGGTGGGGATTGGCTGGATGCCGAACGTGACACCATCGCCCTGCGCCCCGGTTATCATCTGGATGTGGCGCGTTTCCGCGAGCTGGCCGCCGGGGATGACGCGGCGCGCCTGGTGGAAGCTGCTGCTGTGTACCAGGGCGACTTCATGGCCGGATTCGCGCTGCCGGACAGCCTGGAATTTGACGAATGGCAGTTGTTCCAACGGGAAAACCTCCGCCGCGAGCTGGGGGACGCGCTGCGCCGGCTGTCCGCCTGTCTGTCGGAGCGCGGCGAGTTCGAGGCCGCCCTGCCTCATGCCCGGCGCTGGCTGGCGCTTGACCCGCTCCACGAACCCGCTCAGCGCCAATTGATGCTGCTGTATGCTTGGTTGGGGCAGCTTTCGGCGGCGCTGCGGCAGTACCAGGACTGCGCCGATCTGCTCCGCCGCGAATTAGGTATCCAGCCGGAAGCCGAAACGACCGCGCTGTTCCATGCCATCCAGGAGCGGCGAACGCCTCCGCCGGCGCGCCCCGCGCCCACCATCACGCGGGCGGCGCTCCACAGCGGGCCGGTTTATACCCTGCCGGCGCAAACCACACCTTTCGTAGGCCGCGACCGGGAACTGGATGACATCACCCGCCTGCTGGCCGACCCAAACTGCCGCCTGCTGACCCTGGTCGGGCCGGGCGGCATCGGGAAAACCCGGCTGTCGCTGCAAACCGCCGCGCTGGCGGTTGAACGTTACCCGCATGGAGCGTGTTTCGTGCCGCTGGCTCCCGTCGGCACCGATGAATATCTGCTGCCGGCGCTGGCCGACGCGCTGCGTTTTACCGGCCTGCGCGAGGGCGACCCCAGAGGGCAGCTTTTGGCCTACCTGGCCGAAAAACGCCTGCTGCTGGTGATGGATAATTTTGAACACCTGCTGGGTGGCGCGGAACTGGTGGCGGAGATGCTGCGCGCCGCGCCCGGCCTGACCGTCCTGGCGACCTCCCGCGAGCGCCTGGGGCTGCAAGAAGAATGGCTGTACGAAATCCAGGGATTGCCCTATCCATCGAACACTGACGAGCCAAACCTGGACGGTTACGATGCCGTCCGGCTGTTCATCGGCAGCGCCCGCCGCCTGCGCCCCAACTTCAAACTGGCGGAGGCCGATAAACCGGCGGTCATTCGTATCTGCCAGCTTGTAGACGGGATGCCGCTGGGCGTCGAACTGGCCGCCGCCTGGCTGCCCATGCTCTCCCCGCCTGAAATCGTCGCCGAAATCGAACGCTCGCCGGATTTCCTCGCCAGTTCGACGCGCAACCTGCCGTCGAGACACCGCAGCCTCCGCACCGTTTTTGAGTCCTCGTGGGAGCGGCTTTCTCCACTGGAGCGGCGGGTATTAAGCAAGCTGGCGATTTTCCGGGGCGGCTTTACGCTGGAAGCGGCCCAGGCCGTCACTGACGACGCTTCGCTGCCGCTGCTGCTGGCGCTGGTCGGCAAGTCGCTGGTGCGGCGCAACGCCGCCGGGCGCTTCGAGATGCACGAACTGCTGCGCCAGTTCGCCGAAGAAAAACTGAACGATGAAGAACGCGAACGCGCCTACGACAATCACAGCGTTTATTACGCCGGTTTTATGCGCGACCGCGAAACGCAGTTAAAAGGCGCGGGGCAGATCGCGGCGCTCAACGCCATCGAAGCCGAAATTGATAACATCCGCATCGCCTGGCATCGTGCCTTTGACAAACGAATCACCGCCAAAATCGGCGGCCTCGTCACCGGCCTGATGCTGTTTTACACCATGCGAAGCCGCCTTCAGGAAAGTAAAGAGCTTTTCGGCTGGGCAATGGAACAGGCTCAACCGGCGGCAGATGCCGATGTGGAGCGGCGGTTGTTCGGGCAGATGAGCGCCGCGCTGGCCTTCACCTACCGCAGGTTGGGCCATACCGATCTGTGTCTGGCTTTTTACCGGCAGGCCGCCTTGATTCTGAACGAAGTCGAAGCGCCGGAAGCTGCGCTTTCGTTTTTTCATCTGGGCGCGCTGGCATTGTGGCCGAAAATTAACTACTCCGAAGCGGAACGCTGGGCGCGTAAAGCCCTGGCCGCCTACGAACGCCTGAACGACCGCTGGGGTATCGCTCTGGCGGCGCAGCTTTTTGGCGATATCGCCCACGACCAGATTCACTACGACAAATCGCAGCGCCATTATCAGGAAAGTCTGGACATCCGGCGGCAGATCGGGGATACCTGGGGTATCAGCCTATCCCTGAAGGCGCTGGGCGAGGTAGCATATACCCTGGGCAACTACCGCCAGGCGGAGCAGCTGTACCGTGAAGGTCTGGAACTCAGCCAGGCCGTCGGCGACCTGAACGAAGTCGCCTACGGACTCGACCGGCTGGCCGAAAGCCTGAGTCTCCAGGGGCATTACGAGCCGGCGACCGAGCTGGTACACCAGAGCATCGCCGCTGCCCGGCAGTCAGGCAACCGGACGACGGTCGCCTGGTCAACCTTTCATCTGGGTTTGCTGGCGATGGAACAGGGTAATTACGAAGAAGCCGACCGCCTGAGCCGGGAGAGCATCGCGCAGTTCCAGGCGCTTGACCACCCTCAGGGTACAGGATGGGCGCTGCAAACCCTCAGCCGGATCATGCTGCTCACCGGCGACCCAGCAGAAGCGCGGCGGCTGGCCGAGCAAAGCCTGGCGCTGTTTGAAACCGACAGCAGCCCCTGGGGGCAGTCCGGCGCGTATTACTGCCTGGGCCGGGCCTACCTGGCGATGAACAACATCGAGCAGGCGCGTTTTCACCTGCGGCTTTCGATTGCGCTGGCCGCCGGCGCGAAATCGGTCATGATGCTGACGGTACATCTGGTCGAAGTTGCCCGGCTGTGGGCCACCGCCGGCGAACCGGCGCGGGCTGCCGAACTGCTGGCTTTTGTGCTTCGGCATCCCGCCAGTTGGTTTTACACGCGGCAGCAGGCGGAGCGGCTGCTGCGTGACCTGCCGCTGGACGAAAGGACGCACACAGCTGCCTGTGCGCGCGGCGAAACACGCCTTATGGACGACGTGGTGAGCGAAGTTATCGAGTCTCTGTTGTGACGCGGCGTCAGTTATTCTCCAGCAGCCACCTGACCGCATCCTCGCGCCGGTCTGCCGGATAAAAACGCACGGCGATACCATTGCTCATCTGCCAGGCGCGGATAAACAACTTGGCATGAGGATAGTAGAAGTTCGAGCGGTGCAAAAACACGATTCGCGCGGTGTATAAATGGCGGTTGTCCATAATCCAGCGGTGCGCGGATTTAAGCATGTAGGCCGCCGGCAGCGGCGCGGATGCAGTTGAACGCACCAGATAGTGCATCATCGTGCCGGCTTCAGCACTGCGCGTCAGCGCCTCTAGCTGCGCGAACCACTCATCAACGGCCTGGCGCGATGATTCGGTGAAGATAAACTCATGGATGCCGTTATCGTGCGGTCTGTACAAGCAGCGAGTCCCGTGAAAGGTGTTAAGCATGGGCCGTACCTCCCATCGTTCATCTTACAGCAAATTTCGTTTAATGGGGCGTGAGAATTTTAAAACTTTCGCCGCTGTCTTTCCTGTATTCTAGTCCTGGCGGCAGCGTGGTAGACTAAGAACCTATCCATAAACCAATTGATCTGATAGCATAACAGTGGGCTTAAGCCCACTGTCTGGTGGGTTTATGGATAAACTCTAAGGTTATTGTACTCTTTCAAGCGTATTGACGGCGGGGATGCCCCCGCACAACAGGAGTTCTGCATGGCACAAACCTATCTTATCACCGGCGGGGCCGGTTTTCTGGGTATCAACCTGGTGCGCTACCTGCTGGAGCGCGGCCATCAGGTCGTTTCGCTGGACATCGCCGACTTCGATTACCCGGAGCGCGACCGCATCATTGAAATCAAGGGTGACATTCGCGACCGGGCGACGGTTGACCGGGCGATGCAGGGCGTGAACATCGTCATTCATACGGCGGCGGCGCTGCCGCTGTATAAGCCGGAGGACATCTATACCACCGATGTCGTCGGCACGCGCACCGTCATTGACTCGGCTTTTCAACACGGCGTCGAACGATTTATCCAGATTTCCTCGACCGCCGTCTACGGCATCCCCGACCACCACCCGCTGTACGAAACCGACAAACTGGACGGCGTGGGGCCTTACGGCAAGGCCAAAATCGAAGCTGAGGAAGTGTGTTTTGAATACCGGGCGAAAGGCATGTGCGTGCCGGTCATCCGGCCAAAGTCGTTCATCGGGCCGGAGCGGTTAGGCGTGTTTGCCCTGTTTTACGACTGGGCCAAGGATGGCCGGGGATTCCCTATGCTCGGCAGCGGCAGCAACCGCTACCAGCTTCTTGACGTGGAAGACCTGTGCGATGCCATCTACTTGTGCTGCACGCTCGATAAGGACGTGGTGAACGACACCTTCAACATCGGCGCGAAGGAATTTACCACCATGAAAGAGGACTACCAGGCGGTGCTGGACTACGCTGGTTACGGCAAGAAGATCGTGCCGCTGCCCGCCGCGCCGGCTATCTTCGCCCTGCGCGTGCTGGAGGCGCTCAAACTCTCGCCGCTGTACAAGTGGGTCTACGAAACGGCCAGCAAGGACTCGTTTGTGTCCATCGAAAAAGCCGAAAAAGTCCTCGGCTACCAGCCCAAGTATTCCAACAAACAGGCGTTGGTTCGTAACTACCAGTGGTATCTGGACAATCTGCGCAGTTTCGAGGGGCAGTCGGGTGTTTCGCACCGCGTTCCCTGGAAGCAGGGCATCCTCAGCCTCGCCAAACTGTTCTTCTAGTACACGTAGTACATGAACCAGCTTAATCTGCATACTGGCAGCGGGCTTAAGCAGACAGGCGGCTTGAGCAGACAGGGGGCTTGAGCAGACAGGGGGCTTGAGCAGACAGGGGGCTTAACCAGACAGGGGGCTTAAGCCCACTGTTGGAGGCAGGCATTCTCATCTTGTTGAGGTACTGTACTGATGGCACATAGGGGCGGCAGCCGCGCCGCCCCATCGCATTTTCCCCGCTGTACCAAAAGCGATTTTCACGCTCCCAGGAAGCGGCTGTAGAGCGGTTCTTTAGGCCGGTCGCCCTGGTCAACCAGGCCGTAGCCGTTGTGCATCCCGTCCGCCCAGGCATACCAGGCCGCCGCCGCCACTTTGCCGGAATACAACCGCTTCAGCCGGTCTATAAATCCGGCGGCGTAGGTCGCCACGTCGCCCACCGGGTCGTTCGGGCGGTCAAGCACGCCCCATTCGGTAATCCACACCGGCGCGCCGGGGATAATTTTGCCGTAGGCGTCCACGTCATCGTCAATCGCCCCGAACGGGCTGTACTTCGACCCGACCGGCCCGCGCCCGTAAGAGTGGCAGGCCACGCCGTCTGGCTGCGCGCCGGTAGCCGCCAGCGCCGCGCGAGCATAAGCCGGCCCATTACCCGGCCCGCCGATATGCCCGCCGGTGATGATGGTCGCGCGCGCGTCCGCACTGCGAATGGCTTTTACTGCCTCGCCCAGCAGGTAGCCGTAGTCGCCGGCGGGCATGGACACCGCCGCGTTGGCGACCTCTTTCGGCGTATCCTGCTCGTTCCATATCTGGTAAACCAGCCCACGCCCGGCAAAACGCGCCGCGATCTGCCGGACGATATTGGCGTACTTGCCGGTCAGATCGCGCCACTGGGGGGTGGTCATCTGCGGCCAGACATATCCCGCGCCCTCGCCGTAAGTCTGGTGCGAAAAGACTAGAATAATCTTCAATCCGGCCTGCTGGCAGCGTTCGATGTACGGCGCGTACAGGTTATAAGCTGCGTTCAGGTCGGTTGAGCCGCGCCCCATCGAAACGTTATAGGGGAAGCGCACCCATCCCGCACCCTTCATCCGCGCCGGGGCGGGTTTGCCGAGCGGGTGCAGCAAATCTAGGTTAATGCCGGTCATGTTGGCCGCGCGCGCGCCGTCTGTCTCGTCGGCGATCAGGTATTCGGCAGCCGAAAACCCCTCAACACCCTGCGGAGAGCGCAGCTTAATCCACTGCCCGGCCACGCCGACCTTAAGCAGCGTGCGCCCATGCGGTTCGAGCGGTTCGGCGCGTTCGGACGAGCTGAACTGGCCCAGGATGCGGTAGGCCGCCCCCGCGCGCTCGCGGATACGTAGGCTGCTGGCGGTCGTCTTCAGCCGGAGTCCCTGCCAGTAGATCATCATGGTGGGGTCTACTACGTCCGGCAGCGGATAACCGGACAGCCCTTTGCCGGGCTGCTGCACCACGATTTTCATCTGATCCTGGCTTGA
The DNA here is from genome assembly GCA_026645945.1 of Anaerolineae bacterium. Lineage (GTDB taxonomy): Bacteria > Chloroflexota > Anaerolineae > Aggregatilineales > Phototrophicaceae > CFX2. The sequence continues at coordinate 22,951 of JAPKMO010000020.1, read as the reverse complement.
CCGGCCCAGCACATCCCCGACGCTCACCGTCTGCCCCATGTTCACGGTGATGTCCCGCAGCAGCCCATAGGTGACGAGGTAACTTTCGCCGCTGAGGGTGCTGGCGATCTGCACGTACTGGCCGTAACCGAGGGCCGTCGGCTGGCGGACGACGGTCGCCACCACGCCGGGCGCGGCGGCCCGCACGGTTGTGCCTTCCGGCGCGTAAAGGTCTATACCCTCGTGTTTGCGCCCGCCGGGCGGTTGGTCGTCAAATGGGCGCACGATGCGCGCCGGGCGCGCGTCCGACGGCCATTCCAGCGTGAAGCGGTCGTGCAGGTGGCCGTCATTCCAGCTTTCGCCGTAGCGGTCGTTCCGGTCTATGCGCTGCTGAAGGATGGCGGCCAGGTCTGCCGGGGCATTGGCGCGAATCACGTCCACGCGCACCACCATCGGGTAGATGCGCCGGATGTGCGCTAGGGCGTCGTCCCGCACCCACACGCCGGGCGTCTGAACGGCGCTCACGTCCCGGAAGCGGTTCAGGTCGTTGCCGGTTGGGGCGCGAACAACGGCCACCCGCTCGAACTTTTTGGTATACAGATCGGTGGCGCGCAGCCACACCAGGAAGTCTTTATCCGGCAGAACCAGCGCGTGGGAAATCGGTTGAGCCATCAGCACATCCTCCAGGGGCAAGAGCCGGTTGAACGGGCTATTATAACCCGGTAGGGGAACGCTTGACAGCGGCGCGCAAAGCGCCTACGTTAAGAGTGACGCTGACTCACAACGGCTTTCCCGAAAGGCAAAACACGCTTATGCTGAAACGTTTTTACCTGCTGGCCGCCGTCGTCGGCACGGTTGTTCCCTGGTTATTTTTCGCTGGTTTCTTCAGCGCCGAGGGTATAAACATTCCGTCATTTGTGAGCAGCCTGTTCGTTAACGGCGCGGCAGGCGGTTTTTCGGCGGACGTGCTGATTTCCATCGTCGTCTTTCTCGTCTGGTCGTACACCGACGCGAAACAGCACGGTCTCAAACGCTGGTGGCTGGTGCTGCCGGCGTGTTTCGCGGTCGGGCTGTCGCTGGCGCTGCCACTGTACCTCTACCTGCGCGAAGATGGTGGATGAAGGCAAGACGAACATCCGGTGAGGCAGAAACAAGCGCGGTGGTTTCCACTTTCCGGTTTTTGCGTTATGCTGGCGGCGGATTTTTTCATTTCCAGGCGAGGCATAATCACATGGACATTCAAGCCGTTGTGGGCAGGCTGGAATCGCTGGCCGCCGACGCGATTATTCTGAATCTGTTTGAAGGCATAACCGAACCCGGCGGCGCGACCGGCACCGTAGACAAAGCCCTGGGCGGCGCGATCAGCAGCCTGATCGCCGGCGGCGACTTCACCGGCCAGGCCGGGCAGGTGGCCGTCCTCTACCCGATGGGCGACATCCCCGCCAAACGGGTCATTCTGGTCGGCTTAGGCGCGCAGGACAAACTGACGCTGGACGGCGTGCGGCGAGCAGCCGCGCAGGCCATCCTCAAAGCGCGCGACCTGAAGGTGAAACATGCCGCCACCGTCCTGCATGGGACGGGCGCGGGTGGACTCGATATTCAGGATGCGGCGCAGGCCATCACCGAAGGCAGCCTGCTGGCGCTGTACCGCTATCACGGCCAGAAGACCGCCGCCAGGCCGGAAGCCCTGCCGCAGCGGCTTGACCTGGTGATTTTTGACGAACACGACACCCGCGCCGCCGAGGGCATCCAGGCCGGCATGGCCGTCGCCGCCGGGGTGCAGGTCGCGCGCGATCTGGCGAACCTGCCGCCTAACGTCTGCACGCCGGCCTATATGGCGAAAGTAGCCGCCGACCTGGCGCAGACAGTCGGGCTGAAAATCGAAGTGCTGGAAAAAACGCAGATGGAAACGCTGAAGATGGGCGCGCTGCTGGGCGTGGCCCAGGGCAGCGAGACGCCGCCGCGTTTTATCATCCTGGAACATAATGCCGGGCGCGACGATCTGGATACGGTGGTGCTGGTCGGCAAGGGCGTGACCTTCGACACCGGCGGTTATTCCATCAAAACCGCCGAGGGCATGGCAACCATGAAGGGCGATATGTCCGGCGGGGCGGCGGTGATCGGCGCGATGGGCGCGATTGCCGGGCTGAAAATCCCGCTGCGTGTGGTCGGCCTCATCCCGGCGGCGGATAACATGATTAACGGGCGTGCCTATCGCCCGCAGGATGTGTTAACCGCCAGCAACGGCGTCACCATCGAAATTATCAGTACGGATGCGGAAGGGCGGCTGCTGCTGGCCGATGCGCTGGTGTACGCTGGGCGTTACAAACCCTCGGCGGTGGTGGACATCGCCACCCTGACCGGCGCGTGTGTGGTCGCCCTGGGCGAAGGCGTGGCGGCGGGACTGTTCGCCACCGATGACCGCCTGCGGGATACGCTGATGCAGGCGGCGGACTTCGCCGCCGAAAAATTGTGGCCGCTGCCCCTGTTCCCCGATTACGAAAAAACCATCGAATCCGACACGGCGGACATCAAAAACAGCGGCGGGCGCAAGGGCGGCGTGGGGTCGTCGGCCACCTTCCTCAAACATTTTGTGGATTACCCGGCTTGGGCGCACATTGATATGGCCGGCATGATGCTGACGGTAGGCGACTGCCCTTACGTGCCAAAAGGCGCAACCGGCTACGGCGTCCGCCTGCTGGCCGATTTTGTCCGGCGCTGGGCGTCCGGCTGACAGTCGCCTCGACAAAATTTCCGTATGTACATGGGGCGCAGAGCCTTGCGCCCCTACAACTTCATGCTGGGCGCAGCACGAATACACCCCAGCCGAAATAGCGCCGCCCGTATTGCAGGTATGCGCGCCGATTTTTATCGAACCAGTCGCGCAGTTCGGCGGCCCTGGCATAATCGGGGTTCTGGCGCAGGAAGTCCGAAAGCGTCATCCAGTGGGAAGCCTCGTAACGATCCCAGGTATCCGGGTTCGCCAGCACCATCTCCAGCAGTTCCAGCCCCGCCGACCGGATACGCTCCAGCGTGCCGGCCAGCGTGGTGTAATCGTCTTCGCCCACGCCCAGGGCGGCATACGCCTCTGGGGGCGGCGGATCAATCCAGTACGGCTCGCCCACCAGCAGCAGGCTGTCGCGGCTTTTGAGCGCCGGTTTCATCAATTCCAGCGTGCCGGCCAGCCCGCTGCCGATCCAGGTCGCGCCGATGCAGCTTACGATGTCGAACTCGTGGTACTCCTGCGGGTATTTGCCGGCGTCGCCTTCGACGAAGTTCAGCTTATCTTCAACGTTTAATTCGTGGGCGCGGCGGCGGGCAGCCTCCAGAAACACCTGGCTGATGTCCACGCCCACGCCGGTGATACTCCAGCGTTCCGCCCAGCGACATAACATCTCGCCTTTGCCACAGGCCAGATCAAGCTGCGACAGGCCAGGGCGCAGATGGCACAGTTCGCCCAGCAGCATCAGTTTATCCTCGGTAAACGGGTTGAGAATGCGGTGATTACCCTCGGCGATTTCATGAAATTCGAGCGACACGGTGATTCCCTTTCTGATAAAATTAAGTTTGCGATTCGCACAAGACCAGGATGGCCTGCTTAATGGCCGGGTTCACATCGAAGTGCGCGTCCAGAAAGGCCAGAATCGCCTGCGCCGATTCGACACTGTTTGCATAACCCTGGATGAATTCCGGCAGCCGGGCGGCGATGCCGGGGAAGCGCCACTCGTAACGCCGCTCCGCCGTAAAAAGGTCACGGTAGGCGGGCTGCTCGGCCTCGATACGCGCCGAAAGATCAACGATCCGGTCAACGGCATAACCCTGGATGAAACGCGCCGCTGACAGTTTTTCGCCTCGATGGTAGCGGCACAGACCCACATACAGATTGGTGAGCGCCTCCCCCACCAGCCATTCAACCGGATGCAACTCCGGCAGGCGGGGAGCCGGGACGGTCAGCGTTTCATCAAAGTCCGGCGACTTCCACACCAGATGCCCGGCAGCAAACGGGACGCGCGCCAGTTCGTCCGGCTCGAAGACCGCAAACTCGCAGAAGATGCCGTCCTCAAACAGCAGTTTACAGCCGTCGTCCGTGTTCTGGAAAACATAAGCTATCGGGTTGATCGAGTGCAGCCAGCCCAGATCGCGCAGGAAAGCCGGCTTGTGGCCGGGGCGGACGATGGCGAAAAAGTCCAGGTCGCTGTAGGCGTCCAGGCGGTCGCGTTCTATCCCCACCGAACCCAGGCTCAGCAGCGCCAGGGCGCAGCCGGTCTTTTGCAGCGAATGACCGATGGCGTCCAGCCGCGCCAATAACTGCTGCTCACGGCTCATAACATCACCTTGCCGCCGTCTACGTTGATGGCCTGCCCGGTCAGGTAGCGTGCCGCGTCCGAGCACAGGAACAGCACCAGGCCGACCACTTCGTCCGGCAGGCCGAGGCGCTGCATGGGGATGTCCGCCAGCCATTTTGCCATCTGCTCCGGGTTGGCGCGGGAATGGGCGGTCATTTCGGTTTCGATTACGCCGGGGCAGACGGCGTTGACGCGGATGCCGTAAGCGGCGAACTCCCGCGCGCATTCCCGCGTGAAGCCCACCAGCCCGGCTTTGCTGGCGACATACGCCGCGCGGTCTTTGAGTGGGATATTATGCCCGGCGATTGAGCCAATGTTGACGATGACGCCTTCGCCTGCCGCGCGCATCACCCGTCCGGCGGCCTGGCTGGCGTAAAAAATCGCGCTCAGGTTCACGTCTAGTGTGCGCTGCCAGTCCTTGACGGCCATCTCCAGGATAGAAACTTTCGGCTCGATGCCGGCGTTGTTAACCAGAAAATCCAGCCGCCCAAAATCGGCCACCACCTGCTCGACCATCTGCTGCACGGCGGTCGGGTCGGACACGTCCGCCGGGTAAGCATTGGCCTCGCCCGGCAGTGTCCCAGCGGCCAGCGCCGCTGCCACCGCATCTATATCATTGACGGCCACACGCGCCCCGCTGTCGGCAAAACCCTGGGCGATGGCCTTGCCGATGCCGCGCCCCGCGCCGGTTATCAGCGCCACACGCCCGGCCAGATTGACGGAGAACATGAACACCTCAACTTTCGTTTATTCTGCGAAGATATAACAGCCCCTTAAACATGTTAAGGATTGAAAGGGTTTAAGATCGAATTATAACAGCCTCTCATGCAAGGGACATGATAAAATGCCACAGGAAAGTTACTCCACTGGATCGCCTCGCCCGTCCCGCGCGCCCCGACCGGCGCCGCCGGAAAAACCACGCGCCGAACGCCGGCGCGGCTGCCTGTTCAGCACGCCGTTTCTGGTGTTCATCGGCACCCTGGCCGGGTCGCTGCTGGGCGTGGGCGCAAATATCGCCGACATCATCGGCGCGACCGAAACCATCCAGGACTGGCTGAACCCGCCTATCGAACTGTGCATCGCGGGCAGCAATACCGTCCTGGGCGAAGGCATTAACATGGCCGCCGACTGGGAAACCGCCTTCGAGGAACTGAAAAACGTCAGCGTGCGAATCGAAGGAGTAGGCTCGGTGCGCGGCGTGGAGATGGCCGCGCGCGGCGAGTGCGTTCATGTGCTGGCGATGTCCGAGCCGATGACGGACGTACAGTATAACCATCTCACCGGCGCGGGCGTCCAGGTGCAGTGCGCCGCCGAAATCGGCTATGATGTGGTCGCGTTCGTCACCGATATTGAGAACACGCTTTCGACTATCAATATCCGCGACCTAGATAATATCCTGGTCGGCAGCATTCGGGACTGGGGCGAACTGCCGGGCAGCCGCCGCACCGATCAGTCCCGACCGATTTATCTGCTGGCACGCCCCGGCAGCGGCACGACCGAATTTGTCCTCATCAACGTCGCCCGGTATGCCGACCCTGACCCGAATGATAATCAATACTTTCCGCCGAACGCGAACTACATTTCGTGTCCATCCAACGACACCTGCCTGGATTTAACCCTCAGTACGCCAGGGTCGCTGTACTGGGTCAGTTCCGCCTGGATGCGCACACAGCCACCGCAGTATCTCCGCGTCATCCCAATTTTGCAGGGCGACGAAGCACCAATTAACCCGCTGACACAGGAAATTGACCTGGACGAGTATCCGGTGCAGCTCATCCGCCCGCTGTACCTGTACGTACTGGGCGGCGGAAACATCAACCCGCAGGTGGCGGAACTGGCGCGGGAATTCCTGACTTATGTGCGCAGCGTGCGCGGCCAGCAGGTGTTGGAGAAATACCACTTTTACACGCATTTTGATAAACCAGCCGAAATCGCCATCCCGCTGCCGCCCGGTTTTGAAATCCCGGCTTACGGCCCGCGCACGATCTGCAAATAGGAGGGCGCGCCGGGACAGCGTGCCGCCCTCGCTCTGACTGGCGAATATGTTAAAATGCAGACTCACCCGATTCTCATGGCATCGGGTTTGTTCCCGGCTATAATACACTTGTGACTTTTATAACAAACTGAATGTTGTGAACGATGGCCTATAAACGACTCACTGAGTTCCTTGACCGGCTGGAAACCGCCGGCGAACTGGTTCGCGTCCAGAACCCGGTCAGCGCGGAACTGGAAATCACCGAAATCACCGACCGTATCTCCAAGCTGCCGCACGACCGCAACAAAGCCCTGCTGTTCGAGCAGGTGGAGGGCAGCGCCTTCCCGCTGGTCATTAACCTGTTCGGCAGCCCGCGCCGCATGGCCTGGGCGCTGAACGTGGAAGACCTGGACGAACTTAACCAACGGCTGGGCCGGCTGATTGACCTGAAGCTGCCAAAGGGCATGAACGCCATCATCGCCCGCGCCGGCGAAATGTTAGGCGCGCTTCGCAGCATCGGCCTGGGGCCAAGCGTGACGAAAAAAGCCCCGGTGCAAGAAGTGGTCATCACCGAAAATCCCGACGTGAATATCCTGCCCATCCTCAAATGCTGGCCGGATGACGGCGGCAGATACATCACCATGACGGCGGTCATCACCCGCGAGCCGGGCGGCGGCACGCGCAACGTCGGCATGTACCGCGTGCAGGTCTACGACGGGCAGACGTTGGGACTGCACTGGCAGCGGCACAAGGGCGGCAAGGAACACCAGGACGCCGGACGCGAACAGCAGCAGCAAAAAATCCCGGTGGCGATTGTGCTGGGCGGCGACCCGGCGGCCATGTGGTGCGCCTCCGCGCCGCTGCCGCCGAATATTGACGAATACCTGCTGGCGGGCTGGCTGCGCGGCAGGCCGGTCGAATTTGTGAAGTGCGTGTCGCAGGATTTGGAAGTGCCTGCCGACGCCGAAATCGTCATCGAAGGCTGGTTCGACCCCAACGAGCATCGCATGGAAGGGCCGTTCGGCGACCATACCGGCTTTTACACCCCGCCTGACCTGTTCCCGGTGATGCACGTCACGGCCATCACCCACCGCGCCGATGCCGTCTACCCGACCACCATCGTCGGCAAACCGCCGATGGAAGATGTATGGATGGGCAAAGCCACCGAACGGCTGTTTCTGCCGCTGATGAAGCTGTTCATGGGCGAAATCGTGGATGTGAACATGCCGCCGGAAGGCGTCTTTCATAATTTGGTGATCGTTAGCATCAAAAAACGCTATCCCGGCCACGCGCAGAAGGTTATGTACGGGCTGTGGGGACTGGGGCTGATGATGCTGTCGAAGGCCATCATTGTGGTTGACCAGGACGTGCCGGTGCAGGACGTGGCCGCCGTCGCCGCGCGCGTGCTGGAAACGGTGGACTGGCGGCGCGACGTAACCATCGTGGATGGCCCGGTAGACCAGCTTGACCATTCCGCCATCCTGGACTCTTATGGCGGCAAAATCGGCCTGGACGCCACCCGTAAACCCGACCGCGCGCCCTACCCGCCGAACGCGCCGGTCGAACCGGCGCGCATCACCGCCGCGCTGGGGGGCGACAACTGGCACACCTGGAACGACGCCGTTCTTATCGCCGGGGTGGATTCCGCCAACGGCGCGAAGCGGGATATTCTGGCCGCTTTGTGGCAGGCCGCGCCGGGGTATAATATCATTTTGCTCGACCACACCGCCGACACGCGCAGCCTGTCGGATGCGGCCTGGCGGGCGCTCGGCAATGTGGATTGGCGGCGCGACGTGGTGATTCCCGGTGGGCCGGTTAATCCTTACCCGCAGGGCGACCAACCGCGCAGCCCGATTGGCATAGACGCCACCAGCAAAAACGCGGCGGACGGCCACCCGCGCGGCTGGCCGAAAGAAATCATGATGCTGCCGGAGGTGGCGGCGCGTGTCAGCGAGCGGTGGGGCGAGTACGGAATCGAATAATTTTGAACCGCACCGGAGAAAGCTTTTATGACATACGCACGCGCGCGTCTTTACCTGGGCATCGTCAACGTCGGCTTCTGGGTGGTAGTGTCGGCGGTCGGGCTGCTGGTCAACCTGCCGGAAACACTGTTCCCCACCCTGGACACCGACCCCAACGAAACCTCCACCCGGCTGGCGCTGATCGTCGGCGGATACATCCTGCTCAGCCTGCCGTTCGATCTGGTCGGCGGATACATCCTGCCGCTGCGGTTCAGACGCCAGGGGCCGGAACTGCCGCAGTATATTATTCGTTGGCTGCGGGGGGTGCTGGTGCAGGGCGTGGTGATGTACCTGACCGGGATGCTGCTGGTGGCGGCGGGCAAACAGTCGCGCAGCGTTTTTCTGGCGGCGGTGCTGGTGGGCATCGAAATGGCGATTCTGCTGGCCGCGCAGGACTGGTTCGCGCGGCTGGTGAGCGGCTTCCGCCGGCTGACGGTTGATCTGAAACCCTACGCCACCATCCTCAAACGCTGGGGGTTGGAACTGCCGGAAAATACGGTTGTTTACGAACACCACGACCCGGCCTTTGTGGGGGCGCTGGCCGGACCGACCGGCATGGAAAAACTCGTTCTGCCCGCCAAGTGGTTTACGGCGCTGACGCCGGAGCAGCTTGCGGCGCAGATGGCGCGGCGCATCGGGGCGCTGCACCGGGAAAGCCGCGCGCGTGGGGTGTGGCTGGCACTGATCTGGAACTTCGCCGGCTTCTGGATTGCGGCCTCGCTGGCCGGCGGCGCGGTGGCGGTCAGCAGCGCGCGCGGCCTGCTGGAAACCATTCTGTACTTCAACCTGTGGGCCTTCCTGGGGCTGCTGGTGCTGCCATCGCTCAGCCGCCCCGGCGTTTACGAACTCGACCGCTTCGCCCGCGAGAAAGGCGTGCCGGAAGACCTGCTCAGCCAGACGATTGAGGAACTGGATAAACTGCAAGACGACGAGCCATCCCGTTCCCGGCTGGTGGAAACCATCTTCCACCCCATCCCGTCGGTTGGCAACCGGCAGTTGAAGCTGTCACGCAAGCATGTGGGCAGGGGCGGCGTCGGCGCATGGCATGGCGCGCGCATGGCGCTGTACCTCTCGTGGGCGTGTATGAGCTTCCTGCCGCGCGCGGTTCACTGCAACAGTGGCAAAACCGAACTGTGGGTGATGTTACCCGGAGATTAAAACAGTTCTGAGTGATAAGTGCCGAGTTCTGAGTTCAAAATCAAATGGGGCAGCTGGACACGGCGGCTCCAATAGCCTCAATACGAGAATGGCGCATGGCAAAGGTATCCTCTTCATCCGCGCCGCAGGCGGACACGCTGGCGCATAAAATCAGGCTGTTCCTGGAACTGATTAAGTTCGAGCATACGATTTTCGCGCTGCCGTTCGCCTACCTGGGTATGACGCTGGCAGCGGGCGGCCTGCCGACCTTTCACCAGTTTGTATGGGTAACGGTGGCGATGGCTTCAGCGCGCACGCTGGCATTTGCCGTTAACCGGCTGGTTGACCGGCGCTTCGACGCCACCAACCCGCGCACGGCCAGACGCCCCTCCGTGACGGGCGCGATCAGCCCGCAGATGATGGCGGCTTTTGCCGTTCTGTCGTTGGTTGTGCTGGCGCTGGCGGCGGCGCTGCTCAACCCGCTGGCGCTGATGCTGTTCCCGGTGGCGCTGGTTTTCCTGATCGGTTATTCGTACACCAAACGATTCACCAGCCTGTGCCATTGGGCGCTGGGTTTTACTGATGGGCTGGCGGCGGCGGGCGGCTGGATTGCGGTGCGGGGCAGCATCTTCACGGCGGAGGACCTGCCTGCCTACCTGCTCACCTTCGCCGTCACCTTCTGGATCGCCGGCTTCGACCTGATTTACGCCTGCCAGGACGTGGAACACGACCGGCGCGAAGGGCTGTTTTCGTTCCCGGCGAAGTTCGGCATCGCCAGCGCGCTCAACATGGCGAAAATCAACCACCTCCTGACGGTGCTGCTGTTCGCGCTGCTGGGGCTGGTGGAAGGGCTGGCGTGGCCGTTCTGGGCGGGGCTGGTGATCGCCGCCGGGCTGCTGGCCTACGAAAACAGCATCGTAAAGCCGGATGATCTGTCGCGCATCAACGTGGCCTTTTTTAATGTCAACTCGTATATCGCCGTGACACTGTTCGCGGGGACGTTTCTGGCGTTGTTGATCTGAACCGTATGACGCCAGGTGATCCAGAAGGATGTTATCAGTTATCTATTTTCAGTTTTTTCTGGCAGCTGGCAGCTTTTTTAGGGTTTATCCGTAAACCCACCAGACAGTGGGCTTAAGCCCACTGTTCTGCCATCAGATCAATCGGTTTATGGATAGATAATTAGTGTAATCCATTGGATAGGTGTAAAAATATGGTCGAAGTGCCGCCGAATTCGGTTCATCCCAGATCGCGCGCCGAGTGGCGGCAGTGGTTGGAGGAACATCACACCCAGACCGAGGGGGTCTGGTTCATCAGCTTCAAAAAAGCCTCAGGCGAACCGCGTGTGGAGTACGAGGAAGCGGTGGAAGAAGCCTTGTGTTTCGGCTGGATTGACAGTAAGGCCAACAAACTCGATGATGCCCGCACGATGCTTTGGTTTACGCCGCGCAAGCCCGGTACAGGTTGGTCACGACCCAACAAGGAACGGATTGCCCGGCTGATTGACAGTGGCTTGATGAGGCCAGCCGGGTTAGCCAGGATTGAAGCGGCCAAACAGGATGGTTCGTGGAATGCGCTGGACGCGGTTGAAGCGCTGGAAATTCCGCCCGATCTGGCCGAAGAACTAGCGCGCAATCCAATGGCTGCACAGTATTTCGACGCCTTTCCGCGCTCGGCCAAACGCGCGATACTGGTGTGGATTACCAGCGCCAAACGGCCTGAGACGCGCGCCAGACGCATCGCGGAGACGGTTGAGTTAGCGGCGCAGAACAAACGCGCCAACCAGTGGCAGAAGTGATTGAATACAGGCTTGGCGCACCTGGCGTCGTGGCGGTTATTTTAACGGATTGATATGGCACATTTGACCGGAGAAGCGCGCGCGGCCTACGTTCGGGATATGTTCGGACGTATCGCCGGGCGTTATAACCTGATGAACCGGCTGATGACCGGCGGCCAAGATGTCCGCTGGCGGCGTTTTGTTGTGCGGCAGGCGCGGCTGAAACCCGGCGACCGGCTGCTCGACCTGGCGACCGGGACGGGCGATATTGCCTTCGAGGCGCTCCGGGCCGTGCCAGGTATTCAGGCTGTCGGGGGCGATTTTTCACTGCCGATGATGCGCGTCGGCCAAATGCTGCCGCTCGGTGAGCAGGTCGGATGGACGGGCGCGGACGCGCTGAGCCTGCCCTTCCCGGACGGCACCTTCGACGCCGTGACTTCCGGCTACCTCGTCCGCAACGTGGTGGACATCCCGCGCTGTTTCGCGGAGCAGCTTCGCGTCTTAAAACCCGGCGGGCGTATCGTTGTGCTGGACAGTTCGCCGCCGAAAGACAATCTGCTGCGCCCATTCATCGAAATCCACCTGCGCTACATTATCCCGGCGCTGGGGCGTATCATCGCCGGGAAAAACGGCGCGGACGCTTACCGCTACCTGCCGAGTTCGACGCAGGCATTCAAAACGCCGGACGAACTAGCCGCGCTGATGCAGCAGGCCGGCATCCGCAACGTGCAGTACCGGACGTTCATGTTCGGCACGATGGCCGTCCACTGGGGGGAGAAGTGAGGGCAGTTCGCCATATCAGCGTGAAATCGAATAAAATGACGGTTGTAGTCGGCTGATACCGGTAAACTGAACCATGAGTGTGCCTCATCCTATCCCTTACCAGGGAAGCAAGCGCCATCTCGCCAGACAAATTCTGTTTTTTTTTCCTCCCGGTGCTGACCGTCTGATTGAACCATTTGCAGGCTCGGCGGCTGTATCGTTAGCGGCTTTACAAAATGGACTTGTAAAGCAGGTGGTCATCGGGGACAGCGACGCGGCACTGGTAGCCCTGTGGAATAAAATCGTCTCTGCTCCGACTGAACTTGCCGAAGCCTATGCTTCCCTTTGGTTTCAGCAGCTTGGCAGGGAGCGAGAATATTATGATTTCATCCGGGCTGAATTCAACGAAAACCGCCAGCCCGAACATTTCCTGTACCTGCTGGTGCGCTGCGTAAAAGCTGCTGTTCGCTATAACACCGCCGGTGAGTTTAATCAAAGCCCTGATAACCGTAGAAAAGGCACCCGCCCCGCTACCATGCGAAAAAATCTGCTGGCTGCATCCGAGCTTTTGAGTGGCCGGTGTCAAATCCGGCATGGCGATTATCAGATTTTGCTGGACGAAGCCACGCCGAATGATGTGGTTTATCTGGACCCGCCCTATCAGGGCGTCTGCAACAATCGTGACCCCCGCTATAAGCAGAAAGTTCAGTTCGACACGTTTGTAGAAACCCTGGATGCCCTCAACCGCCGCCGTATAGCCTATATCGTCAGTTACGATGGGCGCACCGGCAAAAAAAATCACGGCGAATTGCTGCCCGACTTTCTTAACCTGAAGCGCATCGAACTGGCTGCCGGACGTTCGACCCAGGCCACACTGCTGGGCCGTAACGAAACAACGTTCGAGTCACTTTATCTATCGCCGGCTCTAACGCCGCATTCAGATCAACCTGTGCCGCTGCGGACTTCCATGCCGGTGCAGATGACATTATTCGGGTGACAGCCATGCCAAAGTATCCCGATTGGTTTATCCGGCGCATCCAGGCTATCAGGAATAAAAGGCCGCGCGTTGTAGCCGAACATATTCTGGCGCATGGTTCGATTACGACCGAAGAATTAACGACGCTGTACGGCTATAATCACCCTCCCAGGGCCGCCCGTGACTTAAGGGAAACCGGTATTCCACTGGAAACCTTTCGCGTCAAGAATGCCGAAGGGCGCACGATTGCTGCATATCGGTTTGGCAATATCGAGGCTGTCAGAGCGGACAGACTGGCCGGACGGAAGACTTTCCCGAAGCGGTTCAAACAGCAGTTAATTGAGCGCAACGGCGCTAAGTGTTCGATTTGCCAATCGCGTTTCGAGGGGCGCTACCTGCAAATTGACCATCGCATCCCTTATGAAGTAGTGAGTGACTCGGAAACCCCGGAAGAACGAAAAATCGAGGATTACATGCTCATTTGCGGAACATGCAATCGAGCCAAGTCGTGGTCATGCGAACACTGTCCGAACTGGATTCAAGACAAAGACCCTCAGATTTGTGTGAACTGTTATTGGGCCACGCCAGAGTCTTATATCCATGTCGCTCTGCGCCATATCCGCCGGGTTGAGGTGGTTTGGGAAGAAGCAGAAATCACTCTCTACGAAAATCTCAAAAAACAGGCCGAGACATTAAATCTCTCTACATCCGAATATGTTAAACAAATCGTGAACAAGCTGGCCGGTAAAGATTAGGTAGAGACTAACGACTAATGACTAACCGCCTCATCATCGGCATTTCCGGCGCGTCCGGCGTCATCTACGGCATACGGCTGTTGGAGACGCTGGCGCGGGATAAAACCATCGAAACGCATCTGGTACTCAGCCCGGCGGCGCGCGCCACTATTACCCAGGAAACGGCATGGAACGTGCGCGACGTGGAACGACTGGCCGATGTCGCCTATAAGCCCGGCGACATCGGGGCCAGCATCGCCAGCGGTTCGTTTGCCACGCTGGGTATGATCGTCGCGCCGTGCAGCATCAAAACGCTGTCGGCCATCGCCAACAGCTACTCGGCGGATCTGATGAGCCGCGCCGCCGACGTGCAGTTGAAGGAAGGCCGCCCGGTGCTGCTGCTGGTGCGCGAAACGCCGCTGCACATCGGCCACCTGCGGCTGATGACCCAGGCCGCCGAAAACGGTGCGATCATCATGCCGCCCGTTCCGGCTTTTTACGGTGGCCCGCAGACGGTGGATGATCTGGTGAACGGCACGGTTGGCCGGGCGCTGGCGCGCATTGGCATCCACAATACCCTGTATGCTGAATGGCTCGGCATGAACGGTAAAGCCAACCCGCCGGAAGAATAAAACTAACCACCACAAAAATGGCGTTTCGATTCTTAATGGACAGCGGGCTTCAGCCCGTTGCCAATGAACTAAAGCCTGCCGACAGTGGGCTTCAGCCCGTTGCCAGGGGTCTTAAACCCGCTGCCTATCAGGCTCATTCTTTTCCGTTTATTTAAAGACTAAATCCATGACCGACACCCGCGAGACGATACGCGCCTTTCTGGAAAGCCAGTCCACGCTGGCGCTGGCGACCGTGAACGCAGCAGGGCAGGCTGAAGTAACGCCGCTGTTTTACGTTTCCGACGAGGCGTTTAACCTGTGCTGGCTGTCGTCGCCGGACAGCCGCCACAGCCGGAACCTGGCCGCCCGCCCGCGCGTGGCCGCCGCGATTTATCCGGCGGTATGGGACTGGCAGGACATTCGAGGCCTGCAAATCGAAGGGGAAGCCGCCGCCGTTAGCGATGAAGTGAAACGCCGGCAAATTCTGGCACGTTATCTGGAAAAATTTCCCCTGCCGGCTGCTTTCACACAGCAGATCAACGCCAGCGTATTGTATGTTTTAAAGCCGGTCTGGATGCGCTGGCTGGACAACGGCGTCCGGTTTGGATATAAAACCGAGATTAACCTGTGACACTCGGCACTACTTTTCCAGCAGCCACAGCGCCACCGAAGCGTTATCTTCATTTTCGCCGGGGCGTGGGTAAACCGCGATCAGGGCCGCCCGCGCATTCAGGGTGTTCACGTCCACGCCGATGAGCGGCGCGCCGTCCACCAGCGTATAAACCGCGCCGCGTTCGTTTAAGGCCGCTTCAATCTGAGGCAGACCGGGCGCATCGGCGCAGGTCAGTTTGGGGGCAGAGGCAGCGTAAAAATTGGCGCGGCGGCAGCTGTCGGGGAACATGCTGCCGATCACCGGCAGATCAGCACGCGCCAGCGCCGAGGGAAATGATTGTACGGCTTCGCGCAGGCCGTAGCCGGCGCTGTGGGAGGTAATGTGCTGGTAGCGAACGTCCGCCGGTAGGGACAGCGCAGCGGGGTCGGTATAAGCCGTTAAAGCAAAGGGTATAAAACCGAGCATCAGGGCGGCCAGCGCCACGCTGACGGCCAGATAACGCGCCTGCTCGCCCCTGAAACGGCGAACGCCTGCCCCCAGTCCCGCGCCGGCCAGCGTTAAGGCCAGCGGCAGCGCCGCGACATAATGCCGGGACAGCACCTCGCGCCCCACCAGCAGCATAACCAGCAGCGGCAGTCCCCAGGCCGCTGCCAGCCGGCGGCCCGGCGCGCGCCGCGCCCCGACCAGCAGCGCCAGACCAAAGAGCATCAGCGCAGACCAGGCAAACGCGCCAAAGCCGGTAAGCTGCGCCCACAGGCGCTCGATATTGGCGAAAAAGGCCGCTCCCTGGCCGGATGAGACGCCAAGCCAGCCGAAGGCGATGGCAAACAAATCGCCGCCTTTCAACAGCAGATAGCCCAGCGGCGCGGCGAAACAGGCCGCCACTACCAGGACAACCAGCGCCAGAAGGCGAACACGGCAGCTCAGGATGTGTTTTGTCCACCAGCAGCGCCAGCGCCGCCGTAAGCGCGAACGGGGCAGCGGTGAACTTCATCAGCATGGCCGCGCCGAGCGCCAATCCGGTCAGGATGGCATCCCGCCGTCGCCCGCTGCGAGACGCGCGCAGCGCCAGCCAGACGGCGACCACGACCAGCGCGCCCGCCTCGGCATCACTAAAGGCCAGCCGTTCGTAAAAAAACAGATACGGCGACATGATCCACAGCCCCCCGGCCAGCAGCGCCCCGCCAGCCCCAGACAGGCGTTGCGCCAGCGCGCAGCCGGCGGCCAGCCCGATCATACTCACGAACAGGGTGGCGATGCGCCCGGCAAAAACCGACGCGTTTTGTGGATACAAAGCGGCTATCAGCCAGTGATTGATGATTTTGCCATCGCTGATGGCCCAGAAAGGATGGCCGTTCCAGACTTCTACCGCCCGCGTTAGATGCAGCCCCTCATCGTTGTGCAGCGGCAGGGCTTCCAACGCCAGCAGACGAGTTCCCCATAAAATCAGCAGCAGGAGGAGAAAACTACTTCGGGGCATGAATAGAAACGGCAAAGCAAAATAACAGGTCCACAGGAGAGGGGAAGCCTCCTACGATCACGCCGAAACTGATCTAAATATCCCCTTCTTCGACTTCAGCGCTGCGCCCGCTGTCTTTGTGCCGGTAGGTGATGCGCCCGCGTTTCGGATCGTACATGCTCATCTCGACCTTAACCCGGTCGCCCAACAGAATGCGGATGTAATATTTCCGCATTTTGCCGGAAAGATAGGCCAGTATGCGGTGGCCGTTATCCAGTTCCACCAGGAACTGCGTATTCGGCAGCGCCTCCACGACCGTCCCTTCCACTTCGATTTTGTCGTCCCTTTTTTTCATACCCCTCCTGGTGGGTTAATTAAAAGAAACAAGCCGCTGCCGCGAACAGCAGCGGTTTACACGGTTATCCGCTTAACTTCCCGTCGGACTAGCGCCCATACGTCTTGCGTTGACGGCGACGCGCCCGGCGGATCGCTTTTTTCTTCTCGATCCGGCGCAGTTCGCTTTTGGAAATGTGCCAACGCTTCCGGCGCACCGTGCTTAGCACACCGCTATTGGTCACACGCTTGCGGAAACGCCGCAGCAGCGATTCCTGCGATTCATTCGGCTTTAACGAGACAAAAGCCATATGGTGTTTAGCCTCCTCCTTTCCTCAAAACTCCATCTCGAACGATGGCTAATCGGGGCGCTGGATACCCACGCCCCGCCGTCAGCTTTAGTTTTAGACAACGCTGGCCTGATTTTCCGCCAATTGTACAGAATCGGCCTCGTTTATGCTACCGTCATCTTCGGGCAGTTCGACCGCTGCTGATTCTGTTTCTGAGGTAACGTGGCGCTCCTGCCAACGTTGTTTTTCTTCGTCGGTGACATCTTTCAAACTCAGACCCAAACGTTGGCGGTCAGGTTCGATGCTGATGACCCGGAGCAGCAGTTTCTGGCCTTCGTACAACATCACGCTGGGGTCGGCAGGGGGCGGCTCGGCGATCTGGCTGGCGTGCAGCAGGGCTTCGATGCCCGGCTCCAGGCTGATGAACGCGCCGAACTGCGCCACGCGCGAAACTGTGCCTTCAACCAGCTGGCCGACATGGTACAGTTCTTCCGCCGCCGCCCAGGGGTTCTTTTGCATCCGTTTTAAACTCAGGCCGATGCGTTTGCCTTCGGCGTCGAGCCGCAGGACATACACTTCCACCTCGTCGCCGACGTTCAGCACTTCGCGCGGGTGTTTGACGCGGTGCCAGGCCAGCTCGGAAATGTGGATCAGGCCGTCCGCGCCGCCCAGGTCTACGAACGCGCCAAAATCGCGCAGGCCGCTGACGACGCCCTTCCGAACTTCGCCCTCTTTCAATTCGTCCAGCAGCAGTTCCTTACGCGCCTCGCGGCGGCCACGCTGGGCATCGCGCTGGCTAAAAACCAGCCGGCGGCGTTTGCGGTTGACCTCAATCACTTTAACCGTAATCTTGCGGCCCAACAGCTTCGCCATGTGGTCTTTACGTTCGTCTTCATTGATACCGCGCGGCAGGTCTACCACATGGCTGGCCGGGACGAACCCGCGCAGGTTGCCGAAGGGAACGATCAAGCCGCCCCGGTTGACATCCGAGACGATGCCTTCCCACAGCTCCTCGCCGTTCATCAGGGTTTCGGCGCGTTTCCAGTCTTCGCTTTGCTGCGCCTGCGAAACCGAAAGCACCAGATTACCTTCGTCGTCTTCGGAGCGAACGATGATGACTTCGATTTCATTGCCAACCTGGTAGGCGCTCGGATTCAGCCCCAGCCGTTCAATATCTTTGCGCGGCACGATTCCGTCCCGCTTCATCGCGCCAACATCCACGATCAAGCCCTGGTTATCCACCGCTAAAATTGTTCCGGTGACAATATCACCGCGCTCCGGCTCTTCGACGAACGACGCTTCTAACAGCGCCGCAAAATCCATGTCGTCCGCCAGAGATGAAGGATTGAGATGCATCGAGAGTTCCCCCAAATTTTTATTTTGGCCTCTGGGAGCAGGGCGCGAAAAAACCCGGCAAGCCGGTTTATCCCCGGCTACCGAGTGGTTGGCAGGTGCGTGATGAAAAACAGCGCAGGTTCAATCGCAGCGCAGCCGTAGGAGCCGCGTACTGCCCTTCCCTATAGACCGAATGGAGATTATACTTGTTTGAAATTTGTTTGTCAACGATTTGCGCGCCGCGCAGGACTGTGGATTTTGATTGACGGCGGCGTGTGAAACTGCTAAACTACAGGGTAAATGGGGCAGTGGCCCAATTGGCAGGAGGCAACTGACTTAAAATCAGTAAGGTTGTGGGTTCGAATCCCACCTGCCCCAAGTTTCCATCATCAAGCATATACGCATCCATCGGGGAGCGGGAACGTGTAATAAGAGCGTCCCCGTTCCTCTTTTTACCCGACGAACCTCATTTATTTCAGATACACAACATCCAGTACAACCCTTTTAGTGTGGTATTTTGCGGAATCTGGATGTTAGGGTCTGCTTCTGTATAGAAGCAAAAGTGGCAGTCCATACTGCCACCCAGTCTGTCTCAGTATTGGGTTTCACCCTGATTGCCAGCCGGTGCGTGTTTTCGGCACTCCGACCGATGATCTCAGGGTTCCAGTGGAGAGATCACCCCTCACTCACTGCTTTCTTCACGAGCGCAGCGATCTTCTCTTCTTCGGCGGCGGTCAGCTCCTTCAGCGCGAAGGCGGTCGGCCACATGGCGCCATCGTCGAGGTTCGCCGTGTCGTTGAAGCCGAAGGACGCATACCTTGCCTGGAACTTGTCTGCGCTTTGGAAGAAGCAGACGACCTTGCCGTCCCTGGCATACGCGGGCATCCCGTACCAGGTTTTCGGCGAGAGGACTGGCGCGTTGGCTTTGATGATCTCATGCAGCCGCATGGCGATGGTGCGATCCGGTTCAGGCATCTCGGCGATCTTCGCCAGCACGTCACGTTCCCCTTGCGCCTTGTCTTTGTTCGCGCGCGCTTCCGCCTTCAGCTCTTTGGCGCGTTCCTTCATCGCGGCCTGTTCTGCGTCCGTGAATCCCTGGGATTTCTGCGTGTTCTTCTTTTGGCTCATACAAACCTCCTCATACTGACTTGGGTGGGAAACCTTAGCCCCAGCGTTGTGTGCAGCTACGCCTGCCGGCGGGGCTTGTCCTGCGAAAGCACCATGATATTGCCGCTGTTATCCTTAAAAACAGCTTCGATAATCCCATAGGGGCGATCTGTGGGAGGTTGCAGAAATTCCACACCTCTGGCCTGGAATGTCTCGTAGGTCTTTTGACAATCATTGGTTTTCCAGGGACCGGTGCCGAGCTTGCCTGCTTCTACCAGTTTGGTCAAAAAATTGACTTCCTCCGGTGTCAGGGCATGACTCGGTTTCAGCGCCGCCAGTTGAAATTCGAGCTCTGGCTGGCTTTTTAAGCCGACTGTCAGCCAGCGATAATCGCCATGTGTGAAATCTGCGCGGATTTCGAAACCAAGCTTTTCCGTGTAAAAACGCAGCGCCTCATTCTGATCCTTGACCCAAATGGTCGCAACTGAGAGTCTGTTTATCATCCATCATCCCCTTCTCTGGTATACATCCGAATTATAAAACATTTGTGCTGTATTGGCTTCTCGAAAATTGCTCTGTTTTAAGGATTCGGCTGATCCTCAATGCCATGAAGCCAACATACACAGAGGGGAATGTATGCGGGGGTGAGCGTAGGACGACTGCTGGCCCGATAGGCGCTGGGGGATACCCCGGCGACCTTGCGAAACAACGTACTGAATGATCCCAGGCTTTCGTAGCCAACTGCCGCGCAAATCTCCGTTATGCTGAGGTCCGAGTTCCGCAGGAGTTCTTTGGCGCTGGCAATACGCTGTTCCACCAGGTATTGATGCGGTGTTTGTTTGTAGGTCTGTCTAAATGCCCGGATCAGGTAATAAGGCGAAAGGGCTACCTGGCGGCTCAAATCCTCGATAGTAATGGGTGTGCTGTAGCTTTGATCCAGCAGCCGGCGAGCGAGCTGAACTTGCTGATGCGGGTTCAGGCGCACGGAGGATTTCTCCCAGCAGAAAGCGGCCACTGCGGTTATTATAGCACCTTCTGGCGCAGAGGAACTGCATTCGATCCGACGCGGTGGGCGACCAGAAGGCCGTGCGTTCTTACCTATTGCGATTGGTGCGACATCTCTGCACATACACCGGACTTTGTTGACAAAAAAAACTTTTCGTGTTTTACTTAAATTGAACCGGTTCAATTGGGTACTTACAATGCCAACTATTCGTGATGTAGCCCGCCATGCGCGAGTTTCCGTAGGAACAGTTTCCAACGTCCTTAATGGAAGTTCGCTGGTCAAAGATGAAACGCGGCAGCGTGTAATGGCGGCAATTGAAACCCTCGGTTACCACCCAACAGCAGCGGCACGCAGCCTGAGTACTCAGCGGACAAACACCATTGGGATGATCCGCAGCGAGATTCGCTTGCAGGGCAACTTGATCGAAACCGACCCAATGGTGCTGGATTTGATTGATGGAATCACCAGCGAGGCGATTAACAGCAGCACCGGCCTAACCTTCTGGGCGATTCCGGCGGGTCAGCGCGAGATGGAACTGTATAGACGACTGGTCACCAGCCGGCAGATAGATGGGCTTATTCTGTTTGCCCTGCGCGAAAAAGACCCGCGTGTCGCTTATTTACAGGAGCAGGATTTCCCGTTTGTCATCTTTGGACGATTTGAATCAAAGGAAGGGGACAACTGGATTGATGTTGACGGTGCTGCTGGCATCGAAGCCGCTGTCAGACACCTTGCCGAACTGGGACACCGGCGCATCGCTTATCTTTCCCCGCCGTATGAACAGTATCTGACTCGCTTGCGCTGGCAGGGGTTCGTCAGGGGGATGGAGGAGATGAACCTGTTAATTGACCCGGCGCTCATCTATGAAGGGGATTTCAGTGAGAAATCCGGGCAGTTAGGCACTCATTACTTTCTCGATCAGCCCAACCCGCCAACAGCCATCTTCTGCAACAACGACCGAATGGCTTTTGGGGCCATGCGTGCGATTCAAGCGCGCGGTCTGACGGTCGGCAGCGACGTGTCTGTAGTCGGCTTTGATGATATTCCCCTGGCACGTTACAGCAATCCTCCTCTGACGACACTGAACCAGCCAATTCATGACATCGGCAAGGCACTTTTCAACTTGCTCATAAAACTGATTAATCGGGAACCGATTGACTTACTCGGCGGCAAACTGTTGAAACCCGAACTGGTTATTCGCCAATCGACCGGGAGGCCGCGTTAATTTCGCCAGGATTTGAACCGGTTCAAAGGAGAGGTTATTGAATTTACAAATACCATTACATTCTCGTAAAACCGCTAGACCGCTTATTGAGGAGATAAAAATGAAATCCAGAATTGTTCTCGCCATCGTGTTTTTCCTGCTTACGAGTGCCTCTGCTACCTTTGCACAGGAACCGGTTACCATTACATTCTGGCACACATATAATGAGGTGTCGCCAGAGAATCAGACACTGACGGAGATACTCATTCCGATATTTGAGGCCGAACATCCAAATATCAAAGTCGAATCAATCCCCTATCCCTATGACGGCTTTCGCCAGGCGCTTTTGACCTCGGCAGCCGGCGGCGAAGGCCCCGATCTCGCCCGCCTGGACATTATCTGGTCACCCGAATTTGCCGCTCAAGGCATTTTGATGAACCTGAGCCGGGAACTGCCGGAATTTGCTGACCTTGCCGCTAATGTGTTCCCCGGCCCGCTTTCCACCAACATCTATGAAGGCGAATACTACGGGCTGCCGCTGGATACCAACACCCGCATTCTGGTCTACAACCCGGCGCTGGTAGAAACTGTACCGACGACGATTGAGGAATTCGCGGCACTGTGTGACACCATGCCCGAAGGCGCCTACTTATTCAGCGACGGCGGCACCTATGGTTGGGCGCTGCTCCCCTGGATATGGAGCTTTGGCGGCGATGTCACCGACGAAGCCATGACCACAGCAACTGGCTATGTCAACGGCGAGCAGTCGGTGGCGGCGGTTCAGTTCCTGGCGGATATGGTGCAAAGCGGCTGCTTCTCTGATGGGTTTATCGGCAGCGGGCTGGATAACTGGGGTGGCTTCTTCGGTGGCACGATTGCGTCCTTACTCGAAGGCCCCTGGTTCTACCCAACCCTGGAAAGCCAGTATCCCGACTTTGAAGTGGGCGCGGCGCTCATGCCGGCTGGGCAAGGCGGCCCAATTTCGGTGGTTGGTGGGGAAAATATCGTCGTCATGGCCGGCACGAAGCACGCTGAAGAAGCCCTGGAATTCGTGCGCTTCACCCAAAGCGATGTTTACCAACTGGAGATGTCGAAAGTTGGGCAGCTAACGGTTCTGAATTCGCTCATCAAAGACAAATACTTCACCGATCATCCGTATTACGGAACCTTCCTCGAACAACTTCAGACGGCGCGCGCCCGCACACCGCATCCCGCCTATAATGACATCGAAACGGTGTTGGGCGATGCGGCCCAGCTTGTCCTGCGCGGCGAAATGTCGGCGCAAG
>JAPKMO010000209.1 GCA_026645945.1 Anaerolineae bacterium | reverse complement strand
AGCGGTTTCGCCTCCGTCTGGCAGCAGTATAACCGCTGCTCGGCGGCGGCTTTCACCATGCTCGTTTCGTACTATGGCTGGGGCGGCACGTATACCGACATCATCAACGTGCTGAATCCCCATGCCGAAGATGTCAACGTGCGCCTGGAAGAAATGGTCGCGTTTGCCAAAAGCCAGGGTTTGCTGGGCATCATCCGCACCGGCGGCACGCTCGACCTGCTCAAACAGCTTACAGCGGCGGGATTCCCGGCGCTGGTCGAAACCGCTTATTACGAAGGCGCGCATGTCCCTAAAAACTGGATGAGCCACAACCGCGTTATCATCGGTTATGATGACGCGGCTCAAACCTTGTACGCTTTCGACTCGCTGCTTGGTTTCGGTGCGGACGGCACGGGCCGCCCCCTGCCCTATGCCGAATTCGATGAGGAATGGCGGCACTTCAACCGCAATTATCTAGTGCTTTACCGGCCATCGGACGAAGCGGCGCTGCGAGCCATCCTGGGCGATCAATGGGATGCCGCCGCAAATGCCCAATGGACGCTGGAACAGGCGCAGGCTGATTGGGAGGGCGCATATGCTGGGGATGCCGTCGCATTTTTTAACCTGGGCGCGGCGCAGTTCACATTAGGCCGCTATGATGAGGCCGCAGCGAACTTCGATCAGGCCATTCAGGGCGGCCTGCCCTGGCGTTATTTGTGGTATCGCTTCGAGCCGTTTGAAACCTACTTGCAGTTAGGCCGCTATGATGACGTGCTGAAACTTACCCAGCAGGTGCTGGCAACCACGCCCGGCGTTGAGGAAATGTATTATTACGCCGGGCGTGCCTACGAAGCATTGGACAAACTGCCGGAAGCCGAAGTTCATTACAAACGCGCAGTGCAGCGCAACACCAACTATGCCGAAGCCGCGGAGGCGCTGGCGAACCTGGGCGGATAAAACCTTCAGGCTTTGGCTTTTTCGGCGGCCAGCGTGGGCGACACTGCCTCCGGGCGCGGTTCAGGGATGACAATTTCCTCCCGCGCCATCAACCCTTCCGAAGCCAGCACATGCTGGAAGGCCATAATCGCCACTTCGATCATGTGTAAATCCGGCTGCCGGGTGGTCAGATGTTGCAGCGCCAGGTTGGGTTTGACGATAATCCGCACGACGGGGTTGTGCATGTTGCGCGCCGTGAACCGCAGGATTTCGTAGGCTACCCCGGCGATGACCGGAATCAGCACCACGCGTGACAGAACCAGCAGCAGGAAAGGCGGGCGTCCCAGCAGCGAAAAGATGAATACGCTGACGAACACGACCGTCAGCAAAAAAGCCGTGCCACAGCGGGGATGTTCAATCGGGTAACGCGCGACGATTTCCGGCGTCAGTTCCGCGCCCGCTTCGTAAGCGTTGATGGTTTTGTGTTCCGCGCCATGATAACCAAACAGGCGTTTAACATCCGGGATGCGACCAATCAACCAGATATAACCGATCAGCAGGCCGAGCTGGATAACCGCCTCGATGAAGTTGATAATGGTGGCCTGCAAGCCAATCGGCAGCGCCTGATAGGACAGGAAGCTGCCGGCTTCGGCGGCGTCCGCTGCGGTGCTTAAGCCCAGCAGGTGGCCGATTCCGGCTGCCGCCATCGTCGGCAGCAGGAAAAACAGGCCAATGCCAATCGCCAGCGACAGGGCGATGGTCGCCCAGCCAATCGGGCCGTTGAAGTTGCCCTGGTCGTTTTCATCCTCGCGCACGGCCACATCCGCCGACCACATCAGCGCCCGCGTACCCAGGCCCAGCGCGTCCCACAGGCCGACAACCCCGCGCACGAACGGCGTTTTGCTGATGCGCCCCCGGTACAGCGTGGCGCTCAACGATTGTTCGTGGACGACGATTTGCCCTTTCGGGTCGCGTACAGCGATGGCTGCCGCGTGCGCGCCGCGCATCATCACGCCTTCAATGACCGCCTGGCCGCCGTAGGAGAATTTCATCTCGCCTTTGTTATCTACCCGCTCGTTCGGCTGTGCGCCGCTGTTGGCCTGATACCCGTTCTGTGACATGCTCACTCATTTCTCCAGATTGTTAAACTTTAACGCAAAGACGCGGCGAAGCAAAGATACAAAGTGCGCTTCTCATCATCTTCTTTTTTGCGGCATCCGCTTCACACATACATATGGCTTACCCCGCCGGCTGACACGGGTAACGGCCTTCTTTGATGAGGGCTTCTCGTTGAGCAACGTGAATTAGCGCGTTAAACCGCAGAAGTGAGGCTGTCACCCGGCCTTCCGGTGACAGGGGTTCAATCACCGCACCAACCAGCCGGAAATGATCGTCCCAACGCTGCTTTCGGGGATGAAAAAGAAATGTGGCGCGTTCGGTTTCTGGGTCCGCGGAGGCAATATCGCTGCCCTTAAAACCATTACAGCGATAACAGGTAACCCATAAATTCCCCGCCGTAGTGTGACCACCGTGTTTCTCAGCGATGATGTGATCAATCTCGAACGGCGGCAGCCGGTCGGTAATTTGTATCCGGCAGTATTCACAACAACCACCCGTGCGTTCAACAACCAGGCGGCGAAGTTCAGTAGGAATGTAAGTCATGCTTTGCCGGATAACTTCAGCCGCGTCTTGGCCTTGAGCAAGGTCATCATGTCATCCGCGCGGATAAAGTCGTACATCTCCAATTCTTCGTCAAACGTCAGCCGGTCTTCGCGTTTACGGGTGAGCAGTTCCAGAGCGCACGCTTCGAGTTCGGGCGGCAGACGGTAATCCAAGACTGCCTGTGGTTCAGGGTCAGACGCGAGAAAATCGGTAATGACATCAAATACGGTTCGCACAGGAGCGGGCTGCACAACGCTACTCCTCAATCGTTTTTCGGGTCTATTGTATCATCGTTTGTATGGTTGACACATCGTCTTCTTTGCGGATTAACGTCCTTGCGCCGCATCACGGAACGCCAGTGGGACGACCGCGCCTGTTATATCTTCCACCGTTATATCGCCGGCGGGCTGCACCAGCAGCATCACGTTTCCGCCAACCGCGCAGCCGTCGCTGCGGTTGCAGCGCGCGCCGTCCAGAGCCAGCGTGTAATAACCTGCTTCCGGCTGCACAACCTGTGCGCCGCCGTACTGGTCGAATAAAATGGCGTCCGGCCCGGTGGCGCTCACCCGCAGCCGTGCGGCCTCAGCAGTCCGCGCCCAGGCCACGATCACCTGCTGCCCATCATCTCGCCTCAGGCGCACCACATCTGCCGCATCGCTCTGCGCCAGCGCGGCGCTTTCGACGCCGCTAAAAACCTGAATAACCAGCTTCCAGGTATCAAATGCTGGGCGGCGCGAGCCATCGGCGCGCAGCAGACCAAATGCCTCTCCGTGCGGCGGCAGGCTCCAGTCATAGAACTTGTAGACGGCCATCCGTTCCACGCCCGCCGCCAGTGCCAGCGCCGATGCCTGAACCAGAAAGGCCGACTGCTGTGCCAGATTCAACTGGTACTGCGGGCGCACCACCGGCCACAGCGGGTCATCGGTTGGCGCGGCGTTCATTTCGTTGATCCAGATGGCCTTGTCCCCCAGGCCGTAACTGTCCAGCAGGGCGCGCATCTTCCGCACGATGTCATAGACGGTTTCGGTGCGGAAATAAAGATGCAGACTGAGAGCGTCAAAATAATAACCGTTGGCCGCCGTTTCCGGGTCTTGCGTGATACGTTCCAGCAGGCGATCCATATACAGACGCCGACCGGCATTGACATCATGCCAGTAGGTCGTCCCTGCCAGGTGGATTTTTGCGTCCGGGTTACCCTGTCTGGCCGCCAAATAGGCCGCTTTTACCATCTGGAAATAATCGTCCAGCGTACCTTCAAAGATGAACCCGTAGGTATCCGGCGTGATGTCCGGCTCGTTCCAGATAATGAAGCGGTTGACGCCGCGCGGCTGGTAATATTCGGCGGTCTTGCGGATAAAACGCGCCCAGTAATTGCCGGGGTCATCCACCGGCAGGTACAGGCCGCTCGGTACGCCGGGGCCGGGTGTGCCTTCGGTGGCCCAATCCGGCGTATGTTTGAT
>JAPKMO010000208.1 GCA_026645945.1 Anaerolineae bacterium | reverse complement strand
GCGTGCCGCCGATGAGCAGCCATAACCAGGTGCTGCGGATAAACCGGCGGATGCGGTAGGGCAGCTTGCGCCGGCGGTCAACCAGCGTTTCTTCCTGCTCCCACTCGAAGCGGTGTTTGGTGTCCAGGTACGGCTGGTTGGGGGCGTGTTTAACCGTCACTGCGCGGCCTCCTTTTCGCTGCCGACGACGATCAGATCATCGTCTTGGTAGAGTTTGACCTTCGGTGTATACAGGCCGTACTGGTCAAAAAAAGCTTCCACTTCATCGGCCAGCAGTTCTTCTTTTTCCATTAAAAGCTCGATCAACGCCTCGCCCATGTCCCGGTGCAGGCGGAAGGCCAGCCGCACTTCGTCCAGCACCATGCGGAAGGTTTCTTCCATCGCCTCGCGCGTTTCGGCGCTCAACCGGCCCGATTCCCCCAGCGGGCCGAACATGCCGGCGTCGGCCATCATGTTCAGCACGTAGCGGATGTTGCCGAAGTCACTGCCGTCGCCGATGCCCATGCCGACACCCAGGGTTTGTTCACCCTCGCCGCAGAACTCCATTTCGCCGGCTTTGCCGCCCACCGATACACGCAGGCGGTTCATCAGGTGTTCGTAGGTACTCATGTAGTCAAATTCTTCGGTGGCCGGCTGGTGGCTGACATGCCCCAGCGCGAAACCCTGGCTGATGATGGTGATGCGCGAGATGCGGTGTTCCGGCATAAACAGCCGCACCGCCAGGGCATGGCCGCCCTCGTGGGCCGCCAGCCGCCGTTTGGCCTCCCGCGACATATTTTTGATCGGCGTCCGCACGCCCATTTCGTGTTCCGGCTGCGCCAGCTTAAAATCGCGGTAGGTCATGTAGGTGCGCCCGTCGAACAGGGCGTAACGCAGGGCTTCGTTGAGCAGATATTTGATGTCTGCCGGGGTGTAGAAGGGCGTTTCCGAGGCCAGGATGAGCGGATCCATGCTGTCGTCATGCGCCATCTTGGACAGATAGTAGGCGATGATGTCGCGGCGGCCTTCCAGGTCGGGTGCATCCACACGGATTTTTTTATCGAAACGGCCAGGGCGCAGCAGCGCCGCGTCCAGTGCGCCGATGCGGTTGGTCGCGCCGATGGTCAGCACGCGCTTGCGTGGTTTGGGCGGGTTGCGGCGCAGGATGGTTTTGTACCACCACGTCCGTTTACGCGCCCACCAGCCGTGTTCCAGGCTGAAGCCGCTCATTTCGATCAGCAGCGTGCTGAGCAGCCCCGTTCCGGCGCCCATGCCGCCGAACATGATCGGCAGCCGGGTGAAGGGCGCGCGCGCTTCGTTGCTGCGGGCTGCCATGCCGCCCCGCGCGCCGATGGCGTCAATTTCATCAATGAAGATGACCGACGCGCCGTACTCGCTGGCGGCCCGCCGCGCCCGGCGGTAAACGTTCATCACCTTTAGCGGGGCGATGCCGATGAACATCGAGTTCATCGAGGAGGCGTCCACAAAAAAGAACGGCACGCCGGCTTCGGTGCTGATGGCCTGCGCCAGCCAGGTTTTGCCCGTTCCGGGCGGGCCTTCCAGCAGCAGGCCGTTAAGCGGTTCGCCACCGGCTTCCTCGAACACGCGCACGCCGCGCAGCAGCATGACGATCTGTTTGGCCTGTTCCAGCAGTTCCGGCTGGCCGCGATAGTCGGCGAAACTGACGCCTTCCTGCCCCGGCCAGATGGTATACATGCGCGAGCGCCCCAGAAACCAGAACATGGCCGCAAACTGGCCGATAATCAGGCCGGCGATCATAAAAAAACGCAGGACAAACGGCAGCGCCTGCTGCACGAAAAAGATCATCGCCTGTTCGTCGAACAGCAGCACTATCACAATCGTCAGCAGCAGCGCCTTGCCCCAGTTGTTGCCGACAAACCGCTGGATGCGGTAGCGCAGCTTGCGCCGCCGCTGTTCGACCAGCGTTTCTTCGGCTTCCCAGGCATAGCGCCGGGGAGTCGCCAGGCTGCGGTTATCCTCATCAGTTTTGATAATCGTCATAACACTAAACCTCGATCAATATTAAACGATGATGCTGGCCGGGTTAACCGCGCCCACCGAACCGCCCGTTTACTGCTACTGCTGGCCGCGCAGTTGGGCTTCGATGGAAGCCAGCATAAACATCGGGTGATTCGGCTGGCTGTCGTAAAAGGCTGTATCGCCATCCTGCGGCGACTGGAAGATCATCTCGCCATCGGCGATCAGGTTGACGAAATCTTGCAGCGTGGTGGGGCGTTTGTTGAGGTAGGTCAGGACGCTTTCGCGCGAGATGTCGAAAGTGGCGGAAATACGCGCGACGAAACTCAAACCTTTATCAAGGGTGGGAACCATGCTCGGTTGCAGCAGATTCACGCGGATGATGTCCGACCCCTGGCTGGCCTGGAGCATTCCCTGCCAGGTGAGTTCAAGCGCGCGGCGCAAGGCGTCGTTTTGTTCCTGCGCACTGGCGTCCGCGCTCAGGCCGCGATACAGCATGTAGATGTTAAAAACATCGCTGCGGGTGTCCTGGCGGATTTCGATGATGTCAATGCTGCCGCCGGCAGCCGCCTCGATACGATCCGCCGCCGAAATCAGCGCCGGGTCGGTCTGGCCGGTTTTGTCGGCCATCACCAGCCCGGTAATTTCCACCACCCGTTCGGCAGCTGCCTCCGGTGCGGCCTGGCCGCTAAGCACGCGCAGCCCCGGCAAACTGCTGCATCCAGCCCCCAGCAGCGATAGGACGATAATGAACCACCAGTGAACTTTTACCCGGTCTTTCATAACGCCTCAGATTTATGCCTATACACCACTATATATGCACTCTATACAAATGGGCTGGAAAAACGTTCAACTTTTAAGTTTATTCATTGTACGCACGTTTGCGTTTCTTTGGATATTAATGAAGAGTCAATCTCAGCAAATCTTAACCTTCTGCAAGGTTTTCGGAGGCTTTGTCCGGTTTTTTCAGCAGTTTAAACAAAACGTGCCGGGACTCGCTCAGGACGGGTCGCATATTGCTCCCCTCGTCAATCAATGTTAGACTCCTCGCAGGAGGGAAAGATCGTTGCCCAAACAAGCCCTTTACCTGAAGTGGCGGCCCACGACCTTTACCGATGTGGTGGGCCAGGAACACATCACCCGCACACTGCGGAACTCGCTCAAAAGTGGGCGGGTTCGCCATGCCTACCTGTTCAGCGGGCCGCGCGGGACCGGCAAAACGACGATGGCGCGCCTGCTGGCAAAGGCGCTCAACTGCCATGAAGCCGACCCGGACCGGCGTCCCTGTAATGCCTGCCCGGCCTGCATGGCGGTCAATGAGGGGCGTTATCTGGACCTGATCGAAATTGATGCTGCCACCCATACCGGCGTGGATGACGTGCGCGATCTGCGGGATAAAATCGCGTTCGCCCCCGGCGAAGGCCGCTATAAGGTTTACATCATAGATGAAGTGCATCGTTTTACCGGCAACGCCTTCGACGCGCTGCTCAAAACGCTGGAGGAGCCGCCGTCTCATGCCATTTTTGTGCTGGCGACCACTGAGATAGATAAAGTGCCGGCGACCATCAAAAGCCGCTGCCTGCCTTTTGAGTTCCGGCGGGTATCGCTGCTGGAAGTGGCCGACCGGCTTCAGTTGATCGCCGAATCCGAAGGGCTGCAAATCGAACGCCCCGCGCTGGAATTAATCGCGCGGTATGGCACGGGCAGTGTGCGCGACAGCATCAGCCTGCTCGATCAGATTGTGGCCGACCCGGAGGAAATCATCACCCTGGAAATCGCGCAGCAGGTACTAGGCACGGCCAACCTGGCGGCAGTTAAAGACCTGGTGGAGGCCCTGGCGCGCCAGGATGCCGCGAGCGGCCTGCACATCATCAATGCCGCTGTGGATGCCGGGGCCGATCCGCGCCAGTTCGGGCAGCAGGTGGTCGAACATCTGCGGGCGGTGCTGCTGGCGCAGACGGCCGGCGCCGACCTGGTGGAAGCCTCGCGGGAAGACCGGGCGCTTTACGAGGCGCAGGCGGAATCTATCGAACGCGGGATGCTGGTGCGGGCTATCCGCGCTTTCAACGACGCTGTGAACACCTACCGGGGCGGCTGGCAGCCGCAGCTGGCGCTGGAACTGGCCTTGATGGAGGCGCTCGAACCGGAACGCGCCGTTGTCTGGGCGTCTGCCGCTGCGCCCACAGCCCCGCCGCCCGG
>JAPKMO010000207.1 GCA_026645945.1 Anaerolineae bacterium | reverse complement strand
GCTGTTCCCGCCGACGGCCTGATTGCCATACCCGCTTATCTACAAGGAGTGAGAGACAAAATACGCTATGACTGCACCACAGACGACGGCATCTGCCGATAAGCTCGACTTCAAACGCATCCTGCCCATTTTCATCATCGTCCTGGTAGACCTGATGGGGCTGACCATCATCATCCCGCTGCTGTCGTTTTACGCGGCGGCGTTCGGTGCCGACCCGTTCACGGTCGGCCTGTTGGCGACGGCCTACCCGCTGATGCAGCTTTTCGGCGGGCCGCTGCTGGGGTCGCTTTCCGACCGGTACGGGCGCAAGCCGGTGCTGGTGGTCAGCCAGTTGGGGACGTTTGTCGGCTTTGTGCTGCTGGGGCTGGCGAACGCGCTGCCGCTGGTGCTGCTCTCGCGGGTGATTGACGGCCTGACCGGCGGCAATATCGTGGTCGCCCAGGCCGCCATCACCGACAGCACCACCGAAAAAACCCGCACGCAGGGATTGGGGCTGATCGGCGCGGCCTTTGGGCTGGGTTTCATCCTCGGCCCGGTGATTTCCGGCATCGTCCTGGGACTGAGCGGCAATAACTATCACGTCCCGGCTTTCGTGGCGGCGGCTTTTTCGCTCACGTCGGTGCTGCTGACGAGCTTCTGGTTGAAGGAAACGCTGCCCGCCGAACGGCGCGGCCAGAACCGCCAGGGCGGGCAGAACGTGGTGGCGGCGGCCTGGCGCGCGCTGCACAACCCGCTGATCGGCGCGCTGCTGGCGCTGATGTTTTTGCAGCAGTTGGTCTTTTACGGCTTCGAAAGCCTGCTGACGCTGTTCACGCTCACCCGGCTGGGCATGAACGCCTTCAGCAATGCGCTGGTATTTGTGTTCATAGGGCTGATTCTGGTGCTGGTGCAGGGGAAATATATCGGCCCCTGGAGTCGCAAGTATGGCGAGCGCCGCCTGATTTACGCCGGGTTGGGGCTGCTTGCCACCGGCCTCATCCTGACTGCCTTGACGCCAGGGCAGCCCGTCCCCTGGTATTCGCAGAGCGAAATGCTGCGCGAACTGTCCCAGGCCGAGGCGTCGTCCGGGCAGCTGAACGTGACTCTGCCGGACGACAGCACGACCGGCTGGCTGGGTTTCGTCTGGCTGATGATCGCCATGATTCCGGCCAGCATCGGCGGCGGCATCTTGTCGCCCAGCATCAACAGTCTGATTACCAAACGCATCAGCGCCGCTCACATCGGCGGCACGTTGGGCGTCAGTTCGTCGCTGGTCAGCGCGGCCAACGCTATTACGCCCCTGATCGGCGGCACGGTGTTCCAGTTTTTGGGGGCCGGCGCGCCCTTCCTGATCGGCGGCGTGATGATGGGGGTGCTGCTGCTGGCGGCCATCCGGCACGTGCAGCCGGGGCCGGAAGAGGGTGTCCTCAGGCCGGTTGGATAAAACCTTAACGTTCAAAAAATATTGAATGCCCGTTTTGCTGTAAAAAACGGGCATTTTAATTGTGTGGGCTTCCAGATAATGCTAGTATAGGCGCCAAAGTTGCGGGGTTTTGCCTGGCCGGTCGGAGTCAAAAATATGTCGCTTTTAGAAGAGCTTAGTGATGCGGAGCTGGTAGAACGGGTCTGCCGGAGTGATTTGAGCGCCCTGGGTGGGTTGTTCGACCGCTATTACGCCCAGGTTTATCGCACGGCGCTGGCAGTCACCCAGGACTCCGCGGTGGCCGAAGATATTGCTCAGGACTGTTTTTTGAAACTATATCGTTATGCCGGCAGCATAGATACGACTTTGCCTTTAGCGCCCTGGTTATACCGCGTGACGGTCAACCTGAGCTACACCTGGATTTCGCGGCAGAAAAAACGCCGCGTGTCGCTGGAAACGATGGTAGATTATCTGATGAGTCCCATGTGGCTGTCGCCCGATCAGGTCGCGGAGCGCCAGGAAGTGCAGGATCAGGTGCGCCGGGCGATTCAGGAATTGAACTTTAACCAGCAGATCGTAGTGGTACTTCATTATATGAGCGGCTTAAGCTTGGAGGAAATCGCCGACATCCTGGGATGTCCGGTTGGCACAGTAAAAAGCCGGCTGTATTATGCCCGCGAAAACCTCCGGCACAAGCTGAATTCGGTTAACTGGGTACACGAGGTCGCTCATGGATTTGTATGATCGGGAACTGGACGACGTAATCAAACTGGCATTACAGCAGCCGGCGGTTTCCGTCCAGCAGAAACAGCGCGCCTGGGAACGCCTGGAACGCGCGCTGGAGATGGAAAGCCCGCCCCTAGAAGCGGCTGTCCAACCCCTGAACCGGGGCTGGCTGCTGGCTCGAATCGTGCGCGCCGCCGGGGTTTATTTATACCAACTGGTATTTGAGGAACACCGCTATGAACAGGCCCGCCGCGACCGCCACGCCTATCCCTACAGCGGCTTTTCGCCCGCGCCGGTGCGCGCCGGGCTGGATTTGATGATGCCGTTCCGGGTGACGGTGATGCACCAGGTTTTATAATCTTAATTCATCCTGCATAAACCACTCCCCCCCTGCCCGATGTTTTGGAGTATAATGAAAACGTTGATTTTCGGTTGGCTGGCTGAACAGGATGTCGTATGCCTTCTTTGCCGCGAGTAATAACCGTAGACTCGTCATGGACGATTTCTCGTATTGTCCGCGCCGCTGTAGACCTCTTAGACCTGAGCGTAATCCAGGTGGACGTGCCGGGTGGCAGCGAAGCCCTGGAAGAAATTAAACGCGGCAGCGCGAACCTGGTCGTGACGGCCTGGGAACTGTATAACGACATTCAAGGGCTTGAACTGGCGCTGAGGATCAAACAGACTTCCCCGGACACAGCGGTGATTATCCTGGCCGACCTGGAAGACCCGGAAGAACTGGACGAAGAAACGCTGGCCGAATCGCCTTTTGTTTACATGCACCGCCCGGTGGATATTCATAAATTCCTGCGGGTGCTGGTGGCCGGGCTGCGCGGTGAGGATATTTTCCAGGCGGCGCAGTCGCACGCGCCGGCCGCCGCCGTGCCCGATCATGGCCCGGTGCCGGGCATTGACGTGAATAACGCCCGTTCGATTGTAGACCGGCTGCTGGCCGATGTGGGCGCGATGGCAATCATCCTGGCCGACCGCGCCGGCGAAACCATCCTGGAACGCGGGGCGGTGGGGTACTTAAACCGCGAGCAGCTTACCAACGCCCTGCGCCCGATGGTGACAACCACCATCGAAATGGGCGATCTGGTCGGTGGGCAGGCCCAAAGCCTGCAATTTTACGACGGCGAAGATAAGGACGTGTTTGTATTCTCCGTCGGCTTGCACCATTTTTTGTGCGTGGTGTTCGATGGGCAGGCCGGTTCGCGGCAGTTCGGGCTGGTCAACCGGTATGGGCGGCAGGCCGTCCAGGATATGATCGCCCTGCTGGGAGCGTCCGCCTTCATCATCGAACGCGCGGGGCTGGTGGAAGCCGCGCCCCTGCCGGAAAAGAAGGCCGCCCGCAAGCCCAAAGCACCGGCGGTTGAAGAAGAGCCACTGGAGCGCGTTCTGGAGCGCCCGCCCGTCCAGACCCCCGAACCGGAACCGCTGCGGCTCGATCCAATCGCGCAGTTCGACGCCAGCATCCTGGACAGCCTGGGTGAACTGGATACTTCCCAGGCGGAAGACCTGTTCGACCCCGATAAACTGGCCGATATGGTGAATAAAGGCAGCGGTCGTAAGGAAGTGTCGTTCAAGGAAGCGATCGAACTGGGCGTGCTGGGCGACATTGACGGCGGCGGCAGTTCATAAAGTTTGGCACAGGCCGGCTTTAATTAAATGGGAGATTGGTCGAAACGAGGGGTTTAAGCCCCTTGTTTGCGTAAAAGCCATTTTTGCCGCGCCGTTCAAGGGCGCGCGTTCCGTGTCTATCGAAAAATTCAGAAAATCTTTGCTGTCTGGTAGGCCGGCGTCAAGTATAATGAGAATGTCCGGCGGGCTGTAACCAGCGAGGAATGAGCGTGACCAAAAAGGCAACCACCCTGACCGATGCCAGCAAAGACCCCTTGATCGGCAAACAGTTCGGCGATTACCGCCTGACGAGCGTTCTTGCCACCGGGGGCATGGCGAAAATTTACAAGGGGATGGATTACCAGCTTCAGCGGCAGGCGGCGGTAAAAATCTTGTCGCAGGAAAACATAGACAACGACAAAACGCTCACCAAACGTTTTCAGCGAGAAGCGCGCGCCGTCGCCGCCCTGGAACACGATCACATCATCACCATTTACCAGTACGGCGAGCAGGACAACGTT
>JAPKMO010000206.1 GCA_026645945.1 Anaerolineae bacterium | reverse complement strand
GGATACTTCATTTAGCCCTCTGTCCAATTCAAGGGGGGCAGTACACAGCTTTCACAGCCACTAATCCCCTTACTGCTACAACCGTCATTTTACTCAGCGCCAGCGGTGGGTTCAGTATCGCCGATTTCCTTATTGGCAAGAATGCCGGTGATATTCGCTTACAGGCTAATAACCAGTTCTGGCTTGATGTGAAACGCCAGATTTTCTGCGCCTTACCAGACGATGGGGTTTTGACCAGTACAGTTCTCGAATCCCTGGCACAAGCCATAGAGCGAAACATCTCTACAAGTCCAGATGCTAATCAGCTTGTCGCCAGCATTTTGCGTGGCATGACCAGCGAAGCCGCATCAAGAGCAGCCATCGTTGGCGCGGTATACGAAGGAAGCCCAAATGGCTGTGATAGCTGCTTCCCATCGTGCCAACTAACGCCCCTAGACAACGACTCGCTGCTTGCCGACCTGGGTCAGGATCGTTGGAAGCTGGAAGTGACAAGTTTCTCGCCTGACACTGGATATTATGTCGGGCGATACCGCCTGCCTTACAATCATAATTGCTGCGCTTTAACAATCGAACAAATCATCACAGCACCAACGCCGATCCCTGGTGAGACTATCGTTTACGCACTTGTCCATTCTTGCGACCAGCCGATTCCGGTTCGTATTCCGCTCTCCAGCCTCAGCGGGCAGTGCGTCAATGAGTTTGCGATTATCAGTAATTCTCCGTTTGAACTCGATGTGAGCCTGACAGATTGCCAGGAAGAGCCTGAAGAACCTGCCTGCCAAATATATTTTGAAAAATTGGGGAGTCGTGTTTACTTGTCTCCCAACGCCGAAGGAGTCTACCTCCTTTATTCATCGTCGTATGGGAATAATGCTCCTCAACCGGACGCTGAGGGTTTTTCACATTACCATTTAACAGACTGCTGTGGTTTTGAGGTTGTGCCTACGAATGATACTAGCTACGGTGTTATTCCCACAACAGTACGCACATTTGATTGTGCCGGTAATCCAACAGATCACACTATACAGAACTCATCTGATTTACTCGCCTTGAATGGCCGGTGTGTGCAGGCAGTTGCGTTCAAACCCGCTTATTATGTGGCTTTACGTACTACAGCCTGCACGCCCGTTACCGACACAGTAGCCTTTGAAACGGCTTCCAGTGCCACGCAGGAAGGCGCGACACACACCGTCGCCGTGCGGCTGTCGCTGTCCATCGGCTCGACGCCGCAGGAAATCCGCGTGCCTATCGTGATTGCGGGCGGCTCGGCCACCAGCGGCAGCGATTACACGCTGGACACGCCCGAAATTATCTTCCCGGCAGGCAGTCCCGACGGCGCGCTACAAACCGTGAGCCTGACCATCGCCGGCGATCAACAGATGGAAGGCAGCGAGACGATTGTGCTGGGCTTTGGAGAAATCACCGGTCCGGCAGCGCCCGGCAGCCTCGCTCAACACACGATCACAGTTATTGACAGCGGCGGCTGTACACAAACACAAGACTTTGCCTATACCTGGAATAACATCGGTTGGGAACATCCCGATTCTATCGGTATAGCCCATCGGCATTTCGCCGGCACACCGGTGGGACAGTATGATTCGCGCCGATCGGTAGACGGCGTTTTGCAACTTGCCTGGGCAGAACCCAAACGGCTGAAAAAAGTCCGCGTCCGCATTGACGGAAGCAGCGGCGGATTGTGGCTGTCCTGCGAACTGTTTATTAACGGGGTCAGCCAGGGCATTCGCAGCAGTAAGGTTCAAACCTACTACTGGGATTGGGCCTTCAGCGAACCGCTGGCGGCAACGCATATCCGGTTTGAGGGTCGCACCTGGAATGTGGCGAACGCCAGTAATTTCATCAATATGACGTTGACAGAGTGTGTAGACTGAGCAGAATCCTACGGAGCAAAGGGCCGGGGGTTCGAATCCCTCCAGGCACGCCAGAACATAAAAAACAGCCTCCAGCGAGGCTGTTTTTGGTTGCTGCGGCTGGCCGCGTTAATTCGGCCAGGTGTAGCGCACGGTGTAGGTGATGACCTTCTCCTGCCCCGGTTCGACGGTGGCGCGGAACTCAATCGTCCAGGCGTTCAGCCGCGTATAGGCCTCGGAGGCGACGAGGACTTCCCAGTTGCTCCAGCGGAACAGGCGCTCCGGCACGCGGATTTCGACGGCCTGATCTGCCTTGCGGTTACGGAGTTTAATCTCGTAGGTTTCCTCGATGACATTGCGGGCAATGAACTGGAAGCCGGTCTGCGTGCGTTCGCCCACCAGGTCGAAGGCATTGCCCAGGAGCAGCTGCACTTTTTCGCCTTTCGGCGTGTGGTCAAGCGTGTTCTCGCCGATCAGCAGCGCCGCGCCGTCCACGTCTTCCTGGTACACCCGGATGCGCCCGGCGGGCAGGTCGGCATTCGCGCCGCCGTCTTCCCCGGTCGAAAATTCCAGCCAGTTCTGCACGGTCGTAATGCCGGATTGGCCGTAATACTGGTCGGTGACCGGGCCGTAGTAGCCGTAAAATGGGCCGCTGGCGTCGTAGACGTAGAAGGTGGTGGCCGGAACACCCGCCGAGGTGACGAACTCGACCTGTTTGGTTTCGTTGTTGGCGACCGTCACCGGACGCTGAATTTCGTACAGCTTGTACTCGAAGATGTCGCGCTGTTCGACCTGTGGCGCGGACGCGGCGGCGGTGGGCATCGCCATATCCTCCTGCAATTCGCCCACCGCTCTCGCTTCCGGAAGGCGGTTCACGTCGCCCGCCACCAGCTTGACCTGGGCGTCGGCGTAGCTCGTGCCGCTGGTATTGGTCAGCGTCACCCAGCCGTTCAGGTCAAGGCTGCCGCCGCCGTTCGCCAGCAGCACGATATAATCCGCCGACCAGTTCATGCCGCCCGCCAGATAGGTCAGCTCCACCTGCTGCGCGCCGCCGGCGCTTTGCAGCAGCCAGCGCAGCGTAGGCCGGGTGATGAGGCCCTCCGGCAGCGCCGGGAAGCGCACATCGCGGGCTTTGTCCAGCCGCACGACCGCCACCTGTCCGTCATCCTGGCGCAGGATGATTTCGCTGCCGCGCCCGCTCAAAAGCTGGCCGGCGTAAACCGTGCCGTCTTCGGTCGTGACCTGAATCTGCTCATCCAGGTAGCGCCGCAGCAGCGCGGCGCTGTCCACCAGATCGTAAACGTAGTTCTGCTCCAACACGATTGTGCCTGCTGGGTCGCTCAGCGATTTGAAGCTGACGGAGGTGGGGTCAATGGTGGCCGCCACGTCGGTAAAGTCCAGGGTGCTGATGCCGGCCTGAAGCTCGAAGGTGCGGCGATCCTGCACCAGCGCCGTCCCCTGGTTGTAGATGGTCAGGCTGACGCCCGACTGCGGCGCATCCTGCGCGCCGGCGGCGGCAGCGGCCAGCAGCAGCACGAAGACACATAAAATCGGAAAGGTTTTTCGTATCATAGGTCTCTCTCTCCTGAAAAAGTAATGAGGTACGAATGCCGATGGATAAACCAAATTAGACGGTGCCTGATCCTGAGCGGACAGCGGGCTGAAGCCTGCTGCCAGTGGGCTAGACAGTGGGCTTCAGCCCACTGTCTGTCTATCAGGCTCATTCTTTTCCATCCGAAATCACAAATTCACATTTACCACCGTGCCGTTGATGGTGATCTGGTAAACACCGCTCTCGAAGCTGCCGTCCAGCCGGATGGTGTCGTTATACGGGACAAGCTGCATGGTGCAGATCATGTCCAGCGGCACTTCGCGGTAAATCTGCACGTATACGGTGCTGCCCTCGCGGCGCTGTTCGACCAGCACCGGCAGCTGGCAGCCGTCCGGCTGGTAGCCGCTGACGTTGAGCATCAACTGGTACGGGTAGGATTCGAGCGTGATAACTTCCACGTTTTCGATGACCGTCAGGCTGCGGCTGATCGGCGCGCCGCCCCCCCCGCCGCCGGGCGGCGTAACGCTCTGGGTCGTGCCGAAAAAGATGAAGAACAGAATCACCAGCAGGCGGATGAGAATATCAATCGGGTTGGTTGGCTCCATCATACTAAAAACATCCTCACAATGGCCGTTTTGACTCTTAGGATACTGTACTTTGAGATAAAGACGATAAGCGGGGCGCTTTAGTTCCCAGGAATCAAAAAGGGCGCACAACCGCGCGCCCGTTCGCCTATCTGCCTGTAGGGGCGGCCCTGCGCCCATAGGCATCCAGAAACGCAGGACACGTAGAAGCGCATCCCTACGCCTACATTCGTCCTTATTCGAGTCAACGATTTTTAGCCCTTCTCCCCTGAATTCGGGGGAGAAGGGTTGGGATGAGGAGGTCTATCGCTATTGGTTAATCAGATCAGCAGCCGC
>JAPKMO010000205.1 GCA_026645945.1 Anaerolineae bacterium | reverse complement strand
TCCAGAAGCGCGATATAACCGAAGTCGCCTTCGGTTACGGAGACGTGATGATGGCGACCCTCAGCGGCCTGATTCTGGGGCTGGAGGCGGTGATTTTTGCGCTGTTTATCACCGTTTTTCTGGGGGCGGTGGGCGCGCTTGTTTACATCATAGGGCGCAGCCTGCGGGGGCGGCAGTACACCATGCACACCGCCCTGCCCTACGGCCCGTATATCGTGGCCGGTACAGTTATCATGCTGCTGTTCAGCACCCAGGTGCGGTTTTTTATGGTGGGTTATTAATCCGCCGGGCGTTCGATCACCCCGCCGCCCAACACGATATCATCATCATAAACGACCGCTCCCTGCCCCGGCGTGATGTCTCGCAGCGGTTCATCAAAGCACACCCGCACCCGCGCATCCGGCAGCGGCTCCACCCAGGCCGGGACCGGATGGGCTTTGTAACGAATTTTCACCTCGGCGCGGAACGGCTCGCGGGGTATTTCTCCGCTCACCCAGTTCACCCGTCCGGCGGTTAACGCCTTCTGTCCCAGTTCGTCCGCCGTTCCCACGACCAGCGCGTTACGAAACGGGTTCATGGCGATCACATACAGCGGTTCATGGCTGTTAAGCCCCAAACCCTTCCGCTGGCCGATGGTGTAATTCGGCAAACCGGCGTGCTGCCCGATGATCTGGCCGTTTTTGCGGACGATAGGGCCGGGCTGCATCA
The DNA here is from genome assembly GCA_026645945.1 of Anaerolineae bacterium. Classification (GTDB taxonomy): domain Bacteria; phylum Chloroflexota; class Anaerolineae; order Aggregatilineales; family Phototrophicaceae; genus CFX2. Next base: position 3,731 of record JAPKMO010000205.1, on the reverse strand, counting down.
CCTCCGGCGCATGGTCGGCCAGAAAACGCCGGTAGTTATTGTCCCCCACAAAACACAAATCTTGGCTGTCTTTTTTGCTGGCCGTCGGCAGGCCGGCTCGCGCCGCAATCTCACGCACTTCCGGTTTGGTAAAATCGCCGACTGGGAACAGCGTCCGAGCAAGCTGTTCCTGTCCCAGAACGCTGAGGACGTAACTCTGGTCTTTATGTGCATCAGCCGCCTTCTTCAGAACATACCGGCCATCCTCGCCTCTGCTCACACGCGCGTAATGCCCGGTCGCCAGATAGTCGGCATCCAGCGACAGCGCATTTTCAAGCAGAAAATGAAAGCGTATCTGCCGATTGCACTCCAGACAGGGGTTGGGCGTCACGCCCTGGCGGTGCTGGTTGATGAAAAACTCGACCACCGTGTTCCGAAAAACGGCTTTCGTGTCCAGCACGTAAAACGGAATACCCAGCCTGGCGGCGATTCGGCGCGCATCGGCCATCTGGTCAGGCGTACAGCAGCGGTTGTGGATGCCGCCGCCAAACGGCTCCTCTGACCACAGCCGCATCATCATGCCGATGACCTGATACCCCTGCTCCAGCAGTAAAGCCGCCGCGACCGAGCTGTCCACCCCGCCGCTCATGGCGACCACCACGCGAACGTCGCCGTTATTCCGCATCAGACCGTTAACTCGCCGCTCAATTTACGAACTTTTTCTACCGCCTCGACCACTGCATTGATCGTATAGTCCACTTCCGCTTCGGTCGTCCGGCGGCCAACCGTCAGCCGCAGGCCGCCTATTGCCTCGCGGGGGCTGTATCCCATCGCCAGCAGCGTCCCCGAAGGTTCGGGGCTGCCGGTTTTGCAGGCCGAGCCGCCGCTGGCAGCCACGCCCTTCACGTCCAGATGCATCACCAGCCGGCTGCTGTCTACGCCGTCAAATACAAAACTGGCGTGGGATGGTAGCCTGTGTTCGGGATGGCCTGAAAGCAGCGCGCCGGGAACGCGGCTGAGGATGCCCTCGATCAGTTGATCGCGGCGCGCCCGGTAATGCGCCACATGAGCATCCAGCTCGTCATAGGCAATTTCCAGCGCCTTCGCCAGGCCGACGATCAGCGGCGTGGCGTGCGTTCCGGCACGCCGTCCGTTTTCATGGCTGCCGCCGCTCTGGCTGGGAACCAGTTCGATCCCGTCCCGCACATATAACACGCCCACACCCTTCGGCCCGTAAAACTTGTGCGCCGAAAGGCTCATCAGATCAACACCCAATTCCTGCACATCCAGCGAAAGCTGCTCGGCGGCCTGCACGGCGTCGGTATGCAGCCACACGCCCTGTTCCCGCGCCAGCCTCGCAAGCTGCCGGATCGGTTCAATCGTGCCGATCTCGTTATTGGCGTAAATCACGCTGGCAGCCGCCCCGCCCGCGCCGCAGGCATGGGCGAAATCCTCAACATCTACCAATCCCTCGCGATTGACCGGAAGGACGACCGCCTCAAAACCCATCAAATCGGCCAGTTGTTCCACCGTTTTAGTCACGGCGCTGTGTTCGACAGGCGTTGTAATCAGGCGGTTCGCCCGCCCCATCCGGCGTGCCGTCCAGGCCGCGCCGCGCAAAGCCAGGTTGTCGCTCTCCGACCCGCAGCTTGTGAACACAACTTCCTGTGGTCGGCAGTTTAATATCCTGGCGACCGTCTCGCGCGCGGTCTCAATCGCATCCTCGGCCTTGCGTCCAAACTCATGCGCGGAGGAGGCGTTCCCGTAAATCTCGGTGAAGTAAGGCAGCATCGCCTCAACCACGCGCGGATCGGTCGGAGTCGAAGCGGAATGATCCATATAGATTGGTAGGTCCACGGCCATCGAACTCCCTCTCACAATACACCCTGTTTATGCTTATATCCGTCTATTTTACATCCAACCAGGAACGCCTGTCAGGATAAGATTCATGACGAATGTCGAGATGACGAGCTGGGCGAAAGGATATATTATAGTAGGGGCAATTCGGGGGTTTGCCGAAATTCCTGCGTGCCATTTTACACCGTCAGGTGTTTTCTACAACCAAGAAGGAGTTAAAACATGACCATCATCGAAACCATTCACGGGCGCGAAGTTCTGGACTCGCGCGGTAATCCCACCGTTGAAGTTGAGGTGTACCTGGTGGACGGCGCTTTTGGCCGCGCGATTGTGCCAAGCGGCGCATCCACCGGCGAAAACGAGGCGCTGGAACTGCGCGACGGCGATAAAGGGCGCTACGGTGGCAAGGGCGTTCTGCGCGCCGTGCAAGCTGTTAACGGGCCGATTGCCGACGCGCTGACCGGCCAGTATGCCCTTAACCAGAAGGCCATTGACCAGATTTTGCTGGACTTGGATGGCACGGCCAATAAAAGCAGCCTGGGCGCTAATGCCATCCTGGGCGTATCGCTGGCAGTTGCCAAAGCCGCCGCCGACAGCGTTGATCTTCCGCTGTATGCCTACCTGGGCGGCGTTCATGCCCATACGATCCCCATGCCGATGATGAACATCATGAACGGCGGTAAACACGCCGTCGGCAGCACCGACTTTCAGGAATTTATGGTTATGCCGGTCGGCGCGGAAAACTTCCGGGAAGCCCTGCGCTGGTGTGCCGAAATTTATCACACGTTGGGCAAAGTCCTGCACGATAAGGGCTACCAGACCACCGTCGGCGACGAAGGTGGTTTTGCGCCCAGCCTGGGTTCAAACCAGGCCGCCCTCGATGTGATTATGCAGGCCATCGAAAAAGCCGGCTACCGCCCCGGCGAACAGATTCGTATCGCGCTCGACCCCGCCGCATCCGAAATCTACCGCGACAGCAAGTACCACCTGGACATCGAAGGCCGCGTTCTGACCGGCGAAGAGATGGTCGAGTTCTGGGCAGACTGGGTTTCTCGCTACCCCATCATTTCGCTGGAAGACGGCCTGGCCGAAAGCGACTGGGAAACCTGGCCGAAGCTGACGCAGCGTCTGGGCGGCCAGATTCAAATCGTCGGCGACGATCTGCTGGTAACAAACGTGACCTTTATCGAACGCGCCATTCGTGAAAAGTCCTGCAACTCGCTGCTGTGCAAACTCAACCAGATCGGCTCGCTGACCGAAACGATGGCCGCCGTACAGCTCAGCCAGCGTCATGGTTGGACGGTCGTCACCAGCCACCGCAGCGGCGAAACCGAGGACACGACCATTGCCGATTTTGCCGTTGCCATCAACGCCGGCCAGATCAAAACCGGCGCGCCGGCCCGCTCTGACCGCGTGGCGAAGTTCAACCAACTGCTGCGTATCGAAGAAGAACTGGGCAGCGCCGCTTATTATCCGGGGCTGAAGGCTTTTACCAATCTCAATCTCTGATACTGGATAGATGACACTACCGGGGCGCACCAACACGCGCCCCGGCATGTTGTGATGATGACGTTGTGATGAAAGGATACCGGCTTGCAGCGAGAGCGATTTAACGGAAAACGTACCAAAATTGTTGCCACCATCGGCCCGTCCTCTCACGATGAGGAAATCCTGCGCCAGTTGATCCGCAGCGGCATGAACGTCGCGCGCATTAATTTCTCTCACGGCACGCACGAAACGCATGGCGCGGTGATTGACCGCGTTCGCCGGGTCGCCCAGGAAGAAAAAGCGGTCGTCGCCGTCATGTGCGACCTGCAAGGCCCCAAAATCCGCATCGGTAGGGTCGCCGACGAACCCCTGATGCTTGAACGGGGCGATCAGATCACTTTTACACT
>JAPKMO010000204.1 GCA_026645945.1 Anaerolineae bacterium | reverse complement strand
ATGCCGCCGGCGGCGCGGTAGGCGTTGGTGGCTCCGATGAATTGAGCAGCCCCGGCAGAAGCGCCATGCCGGATGCCAGGAGCAGGACGAGCAGAACAGCAACCGGCATCCAGCCTGGTACCCGGCGAATCCGCCCCCCCATCATGTTCGCCCGCCACCCGGCGGATGACTCAGAGTCCGTAATCGTGGGGGTATCATCCGGGTACGTGCCGAATTGCGGAGTCATCTCCCCGGCATCCAGGCCGCTGGCTGCGGCGGGGCTGGCGCTTTTTTGCCGTTCTTCCCAACTGGGCAGCCACATCACATTCAGCCGGTAGGTATCATCATTATCCTGGATGCCGAGCGCCTGTTTAAGGGCATCGGCCAACAGCTTGCCGCTTGCATAGCGCTGCGTCGGGTCTTTCTCCAGCACCTTCAGCAGCACGGAGTCAATTTCCGGCGACAAAGCCGGGTTAAAACTGCTGGGCGGCGGCGGCAGTTCATTCAAGTGCTTGAGCGCAACATTCATCGGGGATGGCTCATTAAACGGCATCTGCCCGGCCAGCATTTCGTACAGCACCACACCCAGCGAATACAGGTCGCTCTGCGGCACGGACTGTGCCGATGAAAGGGCCTGCTCCGGCGCGATGTAGTAGGCGCTGCCAAAGGTGTTGCCAATCGTCCCTTCGCTCCGGTTGAGCGCCAGGCCAAAATCGGTGAGCACGGCTTCACCATCGGGCGTCACCATAATATTAGAAGGCTTTACATCACGGTGGATCACATCCTGCCGGTGAGCATAATCCAGGGCCGCCGCCATGTCCTGAGCAATCGCCAGCACCTGGCCGTGCGGCATAAGCGTCTTACTGCGCGAGAAGTTCTTGAGAACATGCCGCAGGTCCTTGCCTTCAATAAACGACATCGCCATATAATACAGTGTGTCGGACTGGTCGAACTGGTAAATGCCGACGATGTTCGGGTGGCGCAGCCGGGCAATTGCGCGGGCCTCTTTTAGAAAGCGCGCGCGGTATTCTTCCGGGTCCTGCCCGACCATCAAAGTGGAATCGATCACTTTGACGGCGGCGTAACGGTCCAGTTTCGCGTCGTAGCCACGATAGACCCGCGCCATGCCGCCGTGTCCGAGAACATCTACAATGGAATAATCGCCGAGTTTCCGGCCAATGATACTGTCTTTGCTTGCCATAGGTTCGTTTTTTTGGGAATTTCCCGTTGTTACAGCTAAGGACTCAAAGCATAAGGTATCCGTCGGTGTTTTGCATATCCCTGCGGGCGTTCGATACGCAGAATATGCCCGATGAAACTGCCTTCACCTATATGCTACCCTGAAAACCGAACCTTTTGTTGAGAGTTTTTATAAAAATTCTCAAACAATCGCAAAACAGGGTTCAGGAAAGGGTAAGCAGCGCGCAATTTTGCGGTATACTCCAAAGTGGAGTAAAAAATAGCGGTATTATTCAACCGTTGAAGACGAATGACCGGCCATTGACAGCTATCTTTTCATAGTGTGCATTTTATTGATAGGATAGAAAAGACCCTTGACCCCTTCACCTGATGTTCCTGAACGTGAAATCCGCCGCCGCTGCGCGACAATCATTGGTCGCGCCGATGAAGAAGCCCGGCGGCTGAGCCATAATTATATTGGCGTTGAGCATCTGTTCATCGCCATGACCCGTGTCGAAGGTAACCCGACGGCCACGCTGCTGCGCCGTGCCGGACTGAACCCTAAGCAGGTGCGTAACGAAATCCGCCGCGAAATCGGCACGGGCGATGGCCCGCTCTCGGAAACGCTGCCGATTACCCCGCGCTGCGAGATGGTGCTGGCGCTCTCGATTTTTCTGGCTGACCAGGAATCGGAAAAAGACGACTCGTATAAAGATGATGAGATCAGCGAGAACCAGTTATTGATCGCCATCCTGCAAGAGGCCGAAAGCGTCCCCGTGCGCAAACTGGTTGAACTCAACTTTGATGTCAATATGTGGCTGCAAAAACTGCTGCTCGAACTCCACTCGGAGCACATTGAAGACAGTAGTTCTGAGGAAATCCCGCGTTTTACGTTTCGACCCCGTGCCCGCGAAAACGATCCATTTGCCTTTGACCTTGACCTCGATTCGAGCGATGACTTAGCCCCGCCCTTTGGCGAGGCGCACTTCCCCACCCCGCTGCTCGACAAATACGGACGTGACCTGACAAAACAGGCCCACGACGGCAAGATCAGCCCGGCAATCTCCCGTGATCGTGAGATTCGGGCGCTGGCGCGGACGTTAGCCCGCAGTAAAAAGAATAACCCGCTCCTCCTGGGGGATGCCGGGGTCGGCAAGACCGCTGTGGTCGAAGGGCTGGCCTACGCGATCCACGATAACAGCGCCCCCAAGTCGCTGCATAACCGGCGCATCGTGCAGATCGAGATCGGCACGCTGGTCGCCGGGACGAGCCTGCGCGGCCAGTTCGAGGAACGGCTGATCGGCATTGTGGACGAGGCCAAAAACGCCGGAAACGTGATCCTGTTCATTGATGAAATCCATACGATTGTCGGCGCGGGCGATACGATTGACAGCAACCTGGACGCCGCCAATATCCTCAAACCGGCGCTGGCACGCGGTGAAATCATGTGCATCGGCGCAACGACCCACGAGGAGTACCGCCGGGCGATTGCCCAGGACCCGGCGCTTGACCGGCGCTTCCGCACGATTGATATTGATGAACCCAGCCCGGAAGACTCGCTGGCGATCCTGAGCGGGCAGCGCGAGCGCCTGGAAGCCCACCACGGCGTCATTATCCGCCCGGAGACGCTGGAAGTGGCAGTGCGGCTTTCGGTGCGTTACCTGCCAGATCGTCGTCTGCCGGATAAGGCGATTGACCTGCTGGACGAAGCCTGTACACGGGTGACGATCACCAGCATCGCCCCGGACGAGAGTTTCGACGGGATGCCGGAAGTCCGCGTGGAAAATATCGCGGCGGTGCTTTCCGATTGGTCAGGCATCCCGGTGACGGAACTCACGCAGGATGAGAAACGGCGGCTGGCGAGCATTGAGGATGTGCTGGGGCAGCGCGTGATCGGGCAGAAAGCGGCGGTGCATACCGTAGCCGATGCGATCAAGACATCGCGGGCCGGACTGGGCAGCCCGAACCGCCCCATCGGCGTGTTCCTGTTCCTGGGGCCGTCGGGTGTGGGCAAAACCGAACTGGCGCGGGCGCTGGCCGAGTTCCTCTTCGGCAGTGAAGAGGCCATGCTGCGGTTGGATATGTCGGAATTCCACGATTCGCACACTGTCGCCCGCCTGATCGGTGCGCCGCCCGGCTACAAGGACACCCAGCGCGGCGGGCAGCTCAGCGACGGCCTGCGCCGCCGTCCCTACAGTGTCATTCTGCTGGATGAAGTTGAAAAAGCTGCGCCGGAAGTCTTCGACATCTTCCTGCAGGTCTTTGATGAAGGCCGTTTGAGTGACGCACACGGGCGGCATGTGGATGCCCGCCATTCGGTATTCATTATGACCAGCAATATCGGCACGGAGGAAACGGGCAAACAGATCGGTTTCCTCAACGACCCGGAAAAACTGCCGGATTATTCCGCCCACCTGGGGCGCTTCTTCCGCCCGGAATTTCTGAACCGGGTGGATGAAGTGATTACATTTGGTTCGCTGAATCCGGAAGTCCTGAGTAAAATCCTGGAGCTACAGTTGCAGGACCTGTACAAGCGGCTGGTAGGGCAAAGTCTCAAACTGCAACTGACGGACGAAGCGCGGGCGCTGATCCTCAAGAAGGGTTACGACCCGGTCAATGGCGCCAGGCCGCTGCGCCGGGCGATTGAACGGCTGCTCACCCGTCCCCTTAGCACACGCATTGTGGAAGATGCCTTCGAGCCGGGGGATACCATCAGCGTGACGGTGGGCGAAGACGAGACACTGGCATTTGAGGTGGCAAAATGAATCCACCGCAATCAGGCCGGACTCCACCACCGATTTCCGATGACGAAGCCGCCAAACTGCTGAAAAAACGACGAAAAGCCGATTTGACGGACTATTTCGCCGTTGACCCCAACCCGGATATCCGCCACCTGGGGCGGTTGGCGCTGCGCCGCAAGGACATCAACGACCAATTCGCCCTGGGCGATCTGTGTGCCCAGCGGTCATTATCCGACGACGGGCGGCTGCTGGTGTTTTACGTTGGCAAGACCCTCATCGCCTACCAGCGTGCCCTCAAAGCCGCGAAAAACGAAGTGGATCGCACCCAGGCCGAACAGAGTATTGATGCCTTCATCAATTGGGTCGTGGCAGAAGCCCAGGATAACCGCTCCCGCCGCAACATCGCGGTGGCGCTGTGGGCGCTGGCGGAATACGAAACAGACTCCGGTATTGTGCCGGATGAGCTTGTATCCGAACTGCTGAAAATGTACCAGGATGAGGTTCCTACTGGCCCGATCAACACAGTTCCCGACCTGGAACTGGTTACCGGCGACAGCCCGCAGGAAGACCTCACCCAACTCGACATAGGCGACGCTCCATCCCTAGCCGCTAACCTCAATGAGACCTCCCCCACCCAGGG
>JAPKMO010000203.1 GCA_026645945.1 Anaerolineae bacterium | reverse complement strand
ATGCCCGCAGACTCTTAAACAGGCGCACACCGGACACGATAAACAGCAGTGTCATCACCACTTCGTGGCCGAGACACCAACTGCAAAACGCCCTCAGGATGGAAGCCTGGACGTAAACCAGGAACATCGAATAGACGAAACCAAACAAGGTGATGCCGAAAACCAGTGTAACGCCGTAATCCCGCAGCAGCGCCAGACGGTTTTCCAACAAAATTAATGCGCCTATCCCCAGATATGTCGCTAGGCCCAGATATGCTATCGGAATGCCGGCCACCTTGCCATATACGCTGCTGGTCACGCTGTCGCAGTTGAATGAATCACCTTCGACACAGACAATCGCCGTCTCTGTTAGTTTGACATAACTCAAATAACCGGAGATTAAAATCCCGATAAAAACCAGCACCAGAGAAACAATACGCAGGGTATCGCGTGCGCTGGTGTTGATTTGTGCGGTGGATTGTATGGTTGACATTGCTTCACCCTATTGATTGATATACCGAAGTAACCGAACCGGAAGGGGGCTTCCGGCGGGAACATGCGTCAGCCCTTCCGGCACGATCAGCAGGCCGTCGGCCTGCACCATTGAAGTTAACACGCCGGAGCTTTGCGTGCCGGTTAAATGCGCGATAAGCTGCCCATTCTCATGGGGCGTTAATTTGACGCGCAGGTAGCTGCGCCGCCCATCGGAGCGAATATCCTCACCGGTTATAACATCAATTGTCGGCGTATGTTCGGCGCGGCTGCCCATCCGGCACAAAACCGGGCGCACGAAAATATCGAACGTGACCATCGCCGAAACAGGATTGCCCGGCAGACCGAAAAACGGCACACCCTGGATGCTGCCATAAGCCAGCGGTTTGCCGGGGCGCAGATTGATGCGCCAGAACTCGATTTTGCCCAACTCGTCAAGCACGGCACGCACGACATCAAACGCGCCGACCGATACCCCGGCAGAGCTGAGTATCAAATCAGGGTGCTGTTCGAGCGCCTCGTGAAAACGGCGGCGCACATCTTCCAGTTTATCGCGGGCGATGGGCAGGCGAATCGGGAAACCGTGATAGGTCTGCACCAGGGCAGCCAGCGTATAACCGTTGCTGTCGCGGATTTTACCAGGAGGCTGCGGCTGGTCTAAATCCACCAGTTCGTCGCCGGTAGACAGAATGGCAGCTCGCGGCTGCCGGATGACCGGCACGTACATATAACCCAGCGAGGCCAGGACGCCGATTTCCGGCGCCCGCAGCAGCGTTCCCGCCGCCAGAACGACATGCCCGGCCCGAATGTCCTCCCCGATCTGACGCACGTTTTCGCCGGGCTGGGCGCTCCGGTAAATTTGTACAGCGGATGGCAGTGTTTCATGCCCGCCGGGCGTCCAACGACCATCGGTCTGTTCGACGGGGACAACTGCATCTGCGCCCGGCGGCAGCGGCGCTCCGGTCATAATGCGAGCCGCCTCACCCTGGCCGAGCAGCCGCTCTGGCGCTGCCCCGGCGGGAATGTCCATGCTGACCTTAAGCGATACGGGGTGATCGCGGCTGGCGCTGGTTACATCTGCCGCGCGCACGGCGTAACCATCCATGCTGGAATTAGCGAAAGGGGGTAGGTTAATCTCGGCGCGGATGTCCTCGGCCAGCACCCGATTCAAGCTGTCCAGCAGCGCAACTCGTTCAGCAGGAAGCGGCGCAACTTCTTGCAGGATGCGGTTTAAAGCGTCATCAACACTCCATAAATCGGTCATTTCGTTTAATATCTCATGATTTTGGCTACCGGATTCTATTATAACAAGCGTGTCAATGACCTGTTACGCTTCTTAACTCTGATTTATAATTAGGGTGAGATGGGATTCTGAGGTGTGTTATGCAGCAAGTGGTGGCGATGAATCTGCAATCGCTGTTCGATCTGCTTCCTGATTTGACGCCGAACGATCAGCTTTTAGTCGAACGCGCCTACCGGAAGGCGGAAGCTGCCCACACCGGCCAGTATCGCCAGTCCGGCGAACCCTACTTCACGCACTGCCTGGCGGTGGCGTACATCCTGGCGGAGATGAAACTGGATGCCGAAGCGATTAGCGCGGCACTGCTGCATGATGTGGTTGAAGATACGCAGGTGACGATTGAGGAACTGCGTAACGAGTTCGGGCCGAGCGTGGCGACCATTGTTGACGGCGTGAGCAAGTTGAAAAATCTGCCGATCAAGATGGAGAAGGATAAACGCAGCCGCAACGCCGACCGCGAGATGGAATACATCCGCAAAATGCTGCTGGCGATGGGCGATGATGTGCGGGTCGTGCTGGTTAAGCTGGCCGACCGACTGCATAACATGCGTACCCTGGGTTATATGAAGCCGGAAAAACAGCGCGAAAAAGCGCAGGAAACGCTGGACATTTTCGCGCCGCTGGCGAACCGCCTGGGCATCTGGCAGATTAAGTGGGAATTGGAAGACCTGAGCTTTCGTTATTTGCAGCCGGAAACGTATAAAGCGATTGCCAAAAGCCTGGACGAGCGCCGCCCTGACCGGGAGGCTTATATTGCCCAGGTGACACAAACGCTGCGGGAGGCTCTCAAAGCGCAGGGCATCGAAAAAGTGGCTATCACCGGGCGTCCCAAACACATCTACGGCATCTATAAAAAGATGGAACGTAAGCAGCGCCCGCTGTCCCAGATTTACGACGTGCGTGCCGTGCGCGTGATCGTGGATACGACCATCCAGTGTTATCAGGTGTTGGGGGTGGTGCATAATCTGTGGCGGCCAATCCCCGGTGAATTTGATGATTATATCGCTTCTCCGAAGGATAACTTCTATCGCAGCCTGCACACCGCTGTGCTGGATAACCAGGGCAAAACGCTGGAAGTTCAGATACGCACCTGGGAGATGCACGAGGATGCCGAGTACGGCATCGCGGCGCACTGGCGTTATAAAGAGGGTAAGACCAACAGCCGAGACGAATCGTTCGAGCGGCGCTTGAGCTACCTGCGCCGTTTGATGGAGTTCGGGCCGGAAATGGAAAATCAGACGGCGGCGGAATTCATAGACACGATGAAAGCGGAGGTTTTTCAGGATCGTGTTTATGTTTTTACGCCCAAAGGGGACATCGTAGACCTGCCAAACGGCGCGACGCCTATTGATTTTGCTTACCATATCCATACGGAAATCGGCCACCGCTGCCGGGGGGCGAAGGTGCAGGGGCGGCTGGTGAACCTGACGCACACGCTCCACACCGGCGATCAGGTCGAAATTCTCACTTCCAAGCGGGGCGGCCCCAGCCTGGACTGGCTGAACCCCGACCAGGGATATGCTAAAACAGCCCGCGCCAGGGACAAAATCCGCCAGTATTTCCGAAAGCTCGACCGCGAAAAACACATTATTAACGGGCGCGACGTGCTGGAGCGCGAACTCAAACGGCTGGGCCTGGAGCATACGTCGTTTGATGCCGTCTCGCAGTTGTTCAGCTATGACAAGCTGGACGATTTCCTGGCCGCCGTCGGGTCGGGCGACATCACCGGAGCGCAGATTTCCGGGCGTATCCTGGAGAATGAACGCCGCCAGCAGCAGGCACTGGAAGCGCAGGCTGACCGGTTGGTGGAGTCGCCCTCGCAGCTTACGCCGGGTAAAGTCAACGGCGTGGATGTGATGGGCATGGATGGGATTCACCTGAATCTGGCCCCCTGCTGCAACCCGGTGTACGGCGATCCCATCGTTGGCTACGTGACGCGCCGGCATGGGTTGAGGGTTCATCGCCAGGACTGCGCCAACATACGCTCGGTGGCCGAGCCGGAGCGTTTAATTCAGGTCAAGTGGGGCGTGCCGACGACCGAGCAGCGGTATGCCGTGCCGCTGGAAATCGTGGCTTATGACCGCGATGGCCTGATGCGAGACATCAGCACCATCATCGCCGACGAAAAGGTGAGCATGACGAAAGTGCAGGTATCCACCCGCCAGAACGTGGCTACGTTCCAGATCACGATGGAAATCGCCAATCATCACCAGCTTACGCGCATCCTCAGCCGCATTTCGCATGTCCCCAATGTGATCGAAGCCCACCGCCGTTATATGTCCTAGAAGCTATCCATAAACCAATTGATCTGATAACAGAACAGTGGGCTTAAGCCCACTGTCTGATGGGTTTATGGATAAACTCTTAATGTATCTTAATTCTCACTTTCGCGTTAAGTTATCCATGATCTCTCCATAGTATTTCGTTTTTCATTTGCGGGATGCTAATGATGAGATTATAATATCTAGTTTAGATTGGGTTTGCTGCTGCCGGGTCTGTTCGTTTTTAACTTAACGGGGTGAGAAGTATGGTAGATTTATTACGTGAAATCGCGGCTCGACAATTTCGAGAACTCGATGAAAATATCCGGCTGGTTATCGTTCATCCGAACTATGTCTGCCAGCGTCACCTCCTGAATGTGTTATTTCAGACCAATAAATCCATATATATTCGTTTTAACGACAGCCGACAGACGCACGAACAGCTTCGGGCGCAGCTGGACGACTCGTTGGCGCGGCAGGAAGCCAGCCTGGAAAGCGCCGAGATCGTCGTACTGGAC
>JAPKMO010000202.1 GCA_026645945.1 Anaerolineae bacterium | reverse complement strand
CTCAAGCCCGCTGGCAACGGGTTGAAGCCCACTGTCTCGGCTCAAGCCCGCTGGCAACGGGTTGAAGCCCACTGTCTCGGCTCAAGCCCACTGTCGCAACAGGTTGAAGCCCGCTGTCCACTCAGGATCAGGCACAGTCTAATGGGTTTATCCATTAGTTCACCGTCAAAGACAAAAACAGAAGCGGATCGCATAATCCGCCTCTGTTCATTATCAGTTTCCGTTAATCAGCCGCATTCATAGACTACAGACTAACGACTAAAGATTATTAACTCTTCACGCTGCCCAGCGTCAGGCCGGAAATCAGGTATTTCGACTGCCACATAAACAGCAGCAGCACCGGGACTGTTACCAGCACCGAACCGGCGGCATATTTGCCCCAGTCCGTCTGAAACGTACCGATGAGCTGGTTCAGACCGAGCGGCCACGTCATCACCGACTGAGCTGTTAAAATCACTTTGGCGACGATAAATTCCGACCAGGCGGCCAGGAAGTTAAACAGAAAAACGATGGACAGTGCGGGCGTCGAAAGCGGCAGGATGATACGCCAGAAGGCTTCCATACGGTTACAGCCGTCCACCATCGCCGCTTCTTCCAGGTCCGGCGGAATGGTGTCGTAGTACCCTTTCAGAATCCAGATGCTGAATGGCACTGCCGTCGAAATATAGGCCAGCACCAAACCGATAATCTGGTTCGCCAAACCCAACTGCGCCACAATAACAAAAATGGGGATCACCAACATACCGGCGGGAATCATCTGGGTGGTCAGCAAAAAAATCAGCGCCGGACGCCGCCCGAAGAATCGCCACCGACTGAAGGCATACGCACCGGTCGCGGCCACCGCTACGCCGATGATTGACACCGTGACGGTGATGGACAGGCTGTTCCACGCCCATTGCAGGAACGGCTCTTCGTTAAAAAGATTGTTGTAACTTTGCAGCGTGGCGCCGGCGGGGATGATGTCCAGCGAACGCGAAAGCAGCCCCGTCGAGGGGCGCAGCGAAATGCTGACGATCCGCAGCACCGGATAAACAGAGATGATCGAATAGGCCACCAGGATGCCATGAAACGGCTTCCAGACCAGCAGGCCAAGCAGCAGGCCAAGCAGCAAATAGGCCACGTTCATCTGGTTGGCGACCATCAATACCAGGCCGCCGACGGCAATCGCTCCGCCAATGCCGGCGCGGATTTGTTGGGAAGTCAAACCGTTCTGCTGGCGGCGAGCGGCGGTCGGGGTAGGTTGGGTAATGGTACTCATCGGTCGTAAATCTCCTTCAAACCACCGCTGGTTGTAATCCAGACGATTGCAAACAGGAACAGGATGAAGAAAATGACGATGGAAAAGGCCGCCGCGAAACCAAGCTGCTGGGTGGCTGCCGTGCCGAACGCGGCATTATATAAGGCCGATACCAGGATATTCGTCTTTTCTTCCGGCCCGCCGCCAGTCATGATGACGATCAGGTCCAGTTTGTTAAATGTCCAGATTACATCCAGCGTCACCGCCGGGATGAGAATCGGCCTGAGCAGCGGCATGGTGATGAACCGGAAGCGATGCCACGCCCCTGCCCCGTCCATCTGCGCCGCTTCATAATATTCCGCCGAAATGCTTTGCAGGCCGCCCAACAGCATCACCATATAAAACGGGATGCCCAGCCAGATATTAACGAACGTTACAGCCACGAAGGCAGCCGTCGCGTCGCGCAGCCAGCCCACCGGCTGCAAACCAATGCCCTGTAAAAGCGTGTTCACAAACCCATATTCGGCATGGAATTCCTGTTTCCAGGTCAGCGCCGTGATGACGCCGGGCAGCGCCCAGGGGATGACGATCAGCGCCCGGTAAACACCCCTGAAGCGTATCTTTTGATTCATGATAAGCGCCAGCGCCAGGCCGCCGGAGAAATGAAAGATGACGTTTATCACCGTCCACAAAACCGTGCGCCCCAGCAGCACCGGGAAAGTGGAATCCGCCGTTCGCAGCAGCCGCCCCCAGCCGATAATCTCGCCATCACGAACCCGGAAAAAGACATCGCTGAAGTTTTTTACCGCGTAATCCAGCCCATACAGGTGATCGAGCTGGCATTCACCGCGGGCAATAGGGCTGTAACAAGGAAAAGTAGTGCGCTTTAAGTCGGAAAATGCTAATAAAACATTGAAAAACAATGGATATAACATGAAGGCGAGAATGGCAATCGCGGCGGGCGCGAGCAGTGTATAGGCCAGCGCATTTTTAACTTTGAGCGTTTTTGCCAGCAGGTTGTAGAGCAGAAACTCCAGCACCACCACCCCGACCACGACGCCAATGATAAGCGGTATAATCTGGCCTAATGTATTTAGAACGATGTCACCTGTTAAACCACCTATTCCTTGCATAAGTTATCTCTCCTACCAATAAACGCGGGGTGGGGCTATGCCATCTGCCAGCCCCACCCGACGTTTTAATCTTTAGCAGGTCAATTGACGCAGCAAAGTTAGCCTTCGATGCACTCCTCAGCCGAGATCTGGGCCTCCATCGCCGCATCTGCCGGGGTGACGTTGTTGCTCATCACGCCTTCGAGCTGCGGGCGCACCGAGTCCCACATGCAGCGCAGGGTCGGGTCGGCAGGCATACCCACGCCCGTCAGCAGCGCCTCGTTGGAGGCGGCCAGCAGCGGGTCGGCAGCCGGGTCAACCGTCACTTCGGCAATCGCCGGCAGACGGCTGGTTCCCAGCGCATACGCCGTAACCGCCTCTGGATCGGTGGTCAGCCAGGTGACGAACGAAATAACGGCATCCAGTTTTTCGCCTTCCACACCCACCGGGATGCTGATGAATTTGCCGGCGGTGAAGGGTTTCGGCCGCTCACCGTTGGGCAGTTTCGGCCAGGGGGCCAAGCCCAGATTGTCGGGGCCGAGCGCGGGTGAAGTTTCAAGATTCTTGTAGTCGTTGATTGCCCAGTCACCGTTAATAATCATCGCCACGCTGCCCTCTTTAAAGAGGCCATCGGCGCAGGCGTAGTCACATTCCGACGGGACAACCTGTTCCTTGAACTTCAAATCCTGGACAAACTGGTAAGCGTCAATCCAGGCCTGCGAGTCCAGCACCATGTTGCCATCGGCATCATACGTGCCGCCGCCAAAACCATGAACGAACGGCAGGAACCAGAACGGCTCGTTCAGGTTGTAGGCGAAGCCCCGCACCCCAGGATTGGCTTCCTCAACCGACTTGGCGGTCGCAATCAGTTCTTCCCACGTGTCGGGCGCTTTTTCAACCAGGCTTTTGTTGTACATCAGCATCAGGTGGTTGCCGGCATTGGTCGGCACACCGTAAGTCGCGCCGGCCACCTGCGCCGCTCCAAGATTGATCGGGTACATGGACATATCGAACAGGTCGTCCAGCGGCAGCAGCAGACCGGAATCCACAAACACGCCGATGGCATCGTTCGGCCCCAGCACCATGTCCGGCAGGCCCGAACCCGCCAGGCCGGCGGTTTGCAGGTCATTACGCAGAACTTCGGTTTCCTTGTTCACGATTTCCAGCGTGAAAGCCGAGCCGGTGGTTTCCGCCCAGACTTTAAACTGCTCGGCCAGAACGGCATCGTTCACGTCGCCATCCTGGCTCCACATCACCAGCGTTCCACCATCCTGCGCTAGGGTCAAGCCGAAGCTGCCCACAGCCAATAAAACGGCCACTACTGCGAGTACAAATTTACCGTACTTCATAATGAGAAAATCCTCCAACTCTACCTGCTTAATGTTATTATCAAGAGTGACACATTCAGGAGAAGAGCCGCCAAACGGCGCGAATCTCGTAACCTTTTAGTGTCCGACGCTGGCAGCATCACAACCCCCGGCATCGCTAGAGGTTAATGATAACGCAGTCAAATGAAGTATGCTACCGAAACGATTAAAAATCGTTTGGGGATTTTGCACGAGGTTATTGAAACGAGGGTGTCACCGTCACTCGTCTGGGGACGAGCGGTGCAGGTCTCGAACCTGCTGGATCGCCTCGACCAGCCGCTCCACCGGGTCGCCTTTAAAAACGAATGCATCGGCTCCGGCGTCCAGCGCGGCCTGCCGGGCTTCGGCACGCACGCTTAAAACAATGATACGAAGCTGAGGATAAAGCGTTCGCAGGTAGGCAATCGCCCGCAAACCGGGCAGTTTCCAATCCACCAGCAGCATGTCCGGTTCGAGCGATGCGACTTCATTCAGCAGGGTGTCGGCGTCGGCTGCTTCCCCTACCACCTCTACATGAAGTTCTTTAACCAGTTGAAGGAGCGTCCGCAGAGCATATCGAACATCAGATTGATCGTCGGCTACGAGAATACGGAGATTTTTGCTCATTTTTGCGGTTGCGGTACCCTTCCTAAACAGTTGTAGTTACCCTAAAACAAAATCTCCCCACATGTATCCGCCATCTGAGGAGATTACTTACTGGTCAACTGGCTAGGTCGGGTTTTAATGAATCACGCTGTCGGTGTCATATTCTCTGAACCAGTCATCCATCCAGAACCGGCGGGCAATTGTGGCGTTCAACCCATCCACCCAGTCCATAACACAGAAAAACAGTTCCT
>JAPKMO010000201.1 GCA_026645945.1 Anaerolineae bacterium | reverse complement strand
AGCATCCCTGGGGCTGGAGCCGGTCGTCATCGGTCTGACGGTGGTGGCCTTTGGCACGTCCATGCCGGAACTGATGGTGAGCCTGAACGCAGCCTTCACCGGCTCCAGCGGCATCGTCATCGGCAATGTGGTCGGGTCGAACATCGCCAATATCGGCCTCATCCTCAGCCTCAGCGGCCTTATCATCACCATTCCCATCCATCTCGGCCTCATCAGGCGCGAAATTCCGATTATGATCGCTGCTTCGGTGGTGGTGTACCTGATGGCGATGGACGGACAGATCGGCAGCCTGGACGGGCTGCTGCTGGTGATCGCCCTGATCGTTTTTATGGCCGCGCTGGTTATTCTCAGCCGCCGGGAGCGGCTTAAGCCGGACGAACTGCACGAGTTAGAGGAAGAAGAACATATCGTAGGGACGATCAACCGCCACGTCGAAGTGGGGCGCGTGCTGGTCGGCCTGCTGGCGCTGCTGGCCGGCGCGAACCGGCTGGTAGAGGGCGCGGTGAACATCGCCATCCTGCTGGGCGTCAGCGAAGTGGTGATCGGCCTGACGCTGGTAGCCATCGGCACGTCGCTGCCGGAACTGGTGACGGCCATCATCGCGGCAGTCCGCCGCCACGACGACATCCTGTTCGGCAACGTTATCGGCTCCAACATCTTCAACCTGCTGGGCATCCTGGGCTTTACGGCGCTGGCGCGCCCTGTGCCGGTCGAGCCGCAGCTTTTGCGATTCGATCTGCTGGTGATGGTCGGCTTCGCGCTGCTGCTGCCGGTAGCCTTCAACCGGCTGCTCCAGCGGGGGGAGGCGCTGGCGCTGCTGGCCGGTTACGTCGGTTTTCTGGTGGCTGCGTTCGTGGTATAACCGCCCAGCAGGGCGTCACTGCCCGCCGAAGCGCACTTCTGGCGGGGCATAAGCCGTAACGCGGAACGGAATCGGGTCGCTGACCTGCTGCGTGCCGTCGGCCAGGGTCGCCGTCGCCACCAGTTCGTGATCGCCCAGTTCCAGCGGCCACCACAGCGCCCAGGGCGACTCCTCGACCGTCCCTAGTTCCAGGCCGTTGAGTGTGTACGTCACGGCCAGCGTGCCGGGCGGCGCGCCGACGGTCAGCCGGAGCCGCTGCGTTTCGACCGGCGTGATGGGCGAAATTTGGAACACGGTATAGGGGTCGGGTTCGAGCAGGCGCAAGCCGGCGGCTTCGTCCGGCAGGCGCACGGCGGCGGCGGGCGGCGGCTGTTCGATGCCGCTGCGGATGGCCCAATCGCGCGCTTCCTGCGGCAGCACCGCATAAATACGCCGCGCGCGGCGTTCCGGCGGGGTGCTGTCGTCGGCCAGCAAGCCGGTCAGGGTGTCTATCTCGAAGGTCTGGTAGAAGTGGTCTTTTTCGATCGGAACAGTTCCCTCGATGAACAGTTCGGTTTTCCGCAGCGGGCATTCCGGCGTGGGCAGCAGGCCGCTGAGGGCGCAGACTTCGTGCCGCACGATACCTGGCGGCGGCTGGAAATCTAGTTCCGGCTGGCCGAGCAGCACGCGCCGCAGGAAGGCGTTCCAGGCCGGGGCCGCGCCGCTGACGCCGGTGACATCGGTCATGGGGGTGTTATCGGCGTTGCCCACCCATACGCCAACGACCAGATTGGGCGTATAACCGACAATCCAGTTATCGCGGTAGTCGGTGGTGGTACCGGTTTTGGCCGCCGCCGGACGCCCGATGTTGAGGGCGCTGTAGCGGCCAAACGATGGGGCGCGGGCGTAATCGTCGCTTAAAATATCGGTGATGATGTAGGCCACCCGCTCGTCAATCACGCGGGTGTCCAGCCGGGGCGGCTGCCACTCGTACAGCACGTTCCCTTCGTGGTCGGATACTTTGAGGATGAAAGCCGGCTGCACGCGGAAACCGCCATTGGGGAAGATGCTGTACGCGCCCACCAGATCGAGCAGGCGCACCTCGCCACCGCCGAGCGTGATAGCCAGGTCAATGCCGGTGTTCTGCGCCAGCGTCTCCACGCCGGCGTTTTTCAAAAGCTCCACCAGGGTTTGCAGGCCGATGTCTTCCAGCGCCACCACCGCCGGAATGTTATAGGACGAGGCCAGCGCCTCGCGCACCAACACCGGCCCGTGTTCCACCAGGCCGAAGTTGGCCGGGGTGTAACTTTGCAGGCGGCGGGTGATGAACGGCGTTTTCACGTCCAGCACCATCGTGGCCGCCGTCCAGGGATGTTCGCGCGCCGGGTTCATGGCGGCGGCATAGGTGAAGGGTTTAAGGGTGCTGCCCGGCTGCCGCAGCGCCAGGGCGGCGTTCACCGCGCCGTCAATGGACTCGTCGAAATAATCCGGGCTGCCGAGCATGGTTAGCACCTGACCGGTGAGCGGGTCAAGCGCCACCAGCGCGCCGTTGTGGGCGTTGGCCGGCACTTTGCCGGGGAAAACGGGGTTGTTCAGGTGGTAAAGCTGCGCGCGCAGGATTTGTTCGGCGGCCTGCTGCCAGTGCAGATCAACCGTCGTCACCACCTCCAGCCCGCGCGTGTAAATCTGTTCCGGGAAATCGCGCTGAAGCTGCGTCCAGACGGCCATCACAAAATGCGGCGCTTGAATGGGAAAGGGCGTGGCCGCCAACTGGAGCTGGTCATTTTTGGCGACCTCGGCGGTTTCCTGGCTGATAAAGCCGTTTTCTGCCATCAGGTCGAGGACGGTGTGCTGCCGTTCGCGGGCGGTCTCCAGGTTGGCGAGCGGGTCATAGGCGGCGGGCGCTTGAATGACGCCGCCCAGCAGCGCGCACTCCGCCAGCGAAAGCTCCGGCGCGCTTTTGCCGAAGTACGCGCGGGCGGCGGCTTCGATGCCGTAAGCCAGGTTGCCGAAGTAGCTCTGGTTGAGGTACAGCGCCAGCACGTCGTCCTTGCTGTAGACGTTTTGCAGCCGGATGGCGAGCAAACTCTCGCGCAGTTTGCGGCGCAGGCTGCGTTCCAGGCGTTGTTCGGGGTCGAGCAGCAGGTTGCGCGCCACCTGCTGGGTGATGGTGCTGCCGCCGGCCAGCACTTCGCCGCCGCGCAGGTTAATCCACAGCGCGCGGGCGATGCCGACCACATCCACGCCGGGGTGGTTGTAGAAGTTGGCGTCCTCGGTGGCGATGACGGCCTGGACGCAGTGGGCGGGAATGGCCTCCAGCGGCAGCGCGGTATTACGCCCGCCTTCCGGCGGCAAAATTTCGTACAGCAGGTGGCCGTTCCGGTCATAAATGCGGGTGGACGGCAGCGCCAGCCCGGCCTGCAAGCGGTCAATCGAGGGCAGGTCGGCGAACAGCCAGCCGTACACAGACACGGCGGCGGCCAGCAGCGCTGCACCGGCCAGCAGCAGAATTTTCTGCCGCCGCGACCGCCGCCGCCAATGCCCGTAAAGCCGTTGGCCGGATAAGCGCAGGTTCTTAAACATAAGCGAAGTTCAGGCCGGAGTATGTTCTACAGATTCGCCAGACTCTCGCCTGCGGATTCTTACCTCAAGGGTGAATTCATCACCCAGCGCAGCGACATAACGGCGCAAAGTGGTAAGCGTGTAGGCGTCGTACCCCTCCTGTTCCAATCGCGCGACCTGAGCCTGTGAGACCCCTATACGTTCGGCCAACTGTTTCTGCGTCAGACCGGCTGCCTGCCGCGCCTCGACCAGTTGCAGCCACAGTTCGCTTTTAGCGGCTTCTTCCTCATAGACCGCCCGGTATTCAGGGTCGGCCAGCAGCCGATCACGCCAGCGCCGGTAGCTTTCCTCGCCGGCGAGAATCACGTCATCGCGTTTTTGTTCGGCCATCGTTACTCGCCTCCCGCCCGCCGGACAAAATCATTCATCCGCTTCTCTGCTATCTCGATCTCCCGCCTGGGTGTCTTGGGAGTCTTTTTCTGGAACCCATGTAAAAACACAATCCGCCGACCCGTGAAAAAGAAGTACATCACCCGATAGATATTGTCGCTGCTCGCTCGATGCAGTTCCCACAATTTGCCATCAATATGTTTGACTAACGGCTCTCTGGCGTTCGTGTTGAGCCGTCTCAACTGTTCGATTGACCAATCAAACCGGGCCTGGGTTTTCAGGTCAAGGCTTTGCAGAAAGGCCTCGACCGGGCTATCCCCCTGCTCAGTAGTATAAAACACGATAGATCAATCTTGTTCACGGGTCATGTATACGCATTTTAGTATATTACAAACAAGGTGTCAAACGACAACTGCAAAGTTCTCTCATGGTTTTGGTTTCCAGTTCTGGCGCAGCGACGACCCGGCCAGCCCGTAGGCGATGACGAAGGCCACCACGAACACGCCCAGCCAGTTCGCCAGCAGGTCGGACAGGCTGGCCGTGCGCCCCGCCACGAGCGTCTGGTAAAACTCGGTGATCGTGCCAAGCGCCAGCGCCAGACCTACCGCCGGAGGCAGCGCCAGCCGCCCCGGCAGCCTGGCCGCCAGCGCGGCGTAAATCACCAGCGCCAGCAGGCCGAATAACCCGGCGTGGCCGGCGGTCGCGCCCAGTTCGGTTTTGCCGATCAGGCCGATCACCAGATGCACAACCGGCACATCATCGGA
>JAPKMO010000200.1 GCA_026645945.1 Anaerolineae bacterium | reverse complement strand
CCTACCCGCGAAACGGTCTTTATCGAACCACAATGACCTTTTGAAAACCCATTAAGCTTTCATATGCGATTGCCCTGTATTAGAAAGGCGCGCCGGGGCAGTTGCGAGTTGCCAGTTTAAATCACCCCCCTTGATGGCCGTGAATATTTGATCTGGCCTATTTTGATCTGGTCTATTATGGGACTTGTGGTTTATGGGTAGCGTTCAAGCCTGATGCGCTGAGCTTGCACCAGGAAGCCATCCTCACCAACCCAGCGTCCCCGGCCCGCCCTTGAACGGGCCTACGATGTCGGATGTGATCCAGCCGCCGTAGAAGTCGCCTTCCTGCGCCGTCACGCGCTCGTCGTCCACGTAGCAAGCGTCCATCTTACCGGGATACACAGCCAGATAACCTTTGATGGCTTCATAGCCGGGGCTGGGGTTGGGGTAGCTCCAGGCGGCATTTTCGGCGCGGCGCTCACCTACCGTGATCGTCCAGTAAACCGCCGCGCCTTTGAACTCGCAGAACGTCCGGCGGCTGGTGGGACTCAAAAATGCCATCGTCACGTCCTGCGGCGGGATGTAATACACCGGCGGGTGGCTGGTTTCCAGCACGCGGAAGGCGCGCGTGGTGTCGGCAAGCATCTGGCCGTTGAAGATCACGCGGATGCGCCGGGCAGTCGGTTCGACGCGTGGCGGTCGCGGGTAGTCCCAGACCGATTCCTGCCCCGCGCCGGGTTGGATGCGTTTGAACATTCGTTTATCTCCTCAAGAAACATTCAACGCCGGGTTTTTACGGCGCTTGCAGGCTCGCCAGCAGTTCGACCGTCGCCGCCACCACCTGTGCGCGCTGTTCAGCGGCGCTGATGGCCGCTTCGTTGTCGCCGGGCTGCAAGCCGTAACTGCCGAAGCCGCTGTGGTTGCCGCCTTCGACCGCCACCCAGCGCGTATCGGTCGGCAGCAGCGCGCGCGAATTTTCTAGGCTGGCGGCGTCCGCCACGCCGTCCCGCGTGCCGTAAATCGAAACGACCGCCAGCGACTCTTGCGACAGGTCTATATCCGGGTAGGATGCCCAGAATACCAGTCCGGCGACCGGGTTGGCCTGGGCATAACGCGCGGCCATCGCGCCGCCCAGGGAATGGCCGCCCACTGCCCACGCCTGAATATCCGGGAAGGCCGCCTGCACGTCTGCCGCTGCGTTGATGCCGAAGATCGCCAGATTGAGCGGCATGGGGACGATGACTGCCAGATACCCCTGGGCGGCGATGTCCCGCAGCAGGGGCGCGTAGGCGCGGGCATCCACGCGCCCGCCGGGGTAAAAGATGAAGCCAGTGGACGGTTCGCCGGCCGCCGGTTGAAAGACTATCCAGCCGTTCTGTTCGATCACCTGCACCTGTTCGTCTGGCTGCAGGGCTGCGGCGGCCTCGGCGCTGGCGGCCAGCGGCGTGCCGGCCCAGATCACAAAACCGGCTGCGGCGATGACCAGCACACCGGCCAGGCCGATGAGAATCCATTTCCATTTTCGCATGGTATAAACCCGGTATGTTTTATCCATTTACGGGCGCATTGAACCGATGAGAATGCAGACATTACTATAACGCAGTGTGAAGCGGAGACGGTGTATTTCTCAGCCAGCTTTTAGAAGCTGCTGAGCGCGCGCTTATTTGGCGGCGCGCGGGTTGGTGCCGGTGATGCCCCAGATCAACTGGCCGAGCGGGTCGGGATCGTTTTTGCGGAAGTCCACCCACGTGCTGCCCTTCAGGAAGGCCGGATAGCGCACGCTGCGCGGCGCGTCCGGCAGAAAAACCAGAATCACCGGGCGCTTCAGGTCCATGAAGGTGTACAGCTCGTGTTCCTGCCAGTTGCCGATGTTGTGCGGGCCGACGAAAAAGGCCATCCGTTTGCTCTTCAAAATCTGCGCCTCGACCAGCGGCTGCCACTGCTGTCCCGGCTGAAGCTCCCACTCGTCCAGCCAGGGCAGAATGCCGTACCCCAGCAGCGCCTCGCCGATCTGCTTGACCGCCGGTTTGTCCGCGCCGTTGTGGCAGAAGAAAATATCGTGATCTTCGGTCAGCCGCTTGCCCTGGATGATCGAGATAGCGCGCTGGCGCTCGCGCTGGGTATCGGCCAGCCGGTCAAGCCGCGTGACCATCGCCGTATTCATCAATACCTGGACGGCGGTGGTGCGTTCTTCTTCCGTCACCAGTGAGACTTTCGTCTGGCACACCGGGCAGGGAATCCAGTTGTAGTTCAGTTCACGCCGCTTCTGGGCCTGTAGATCGGTGATGGGCGTGCCGCAGCTGCCACACACCAGCGGACGCCGCCGCCGCACGCTGCCGGGAATGGCGCGCCGCAGCAGGTGGGCATGGATGTATTCTTCGGTGCTTTTGCGCGTCGTTTCGGACACGCCCTCGTTAAAGTACACCCTGACTTCGGCGCGGCCTTCTTCCTTCATCTCTAGGTACACCCGGCTGGTTCCGCCGACGGCATCCTCGAAGAAGGTGGCGTTTTCATAAACATCTTTGCCGGTGAACAGCCGGCTGTTCCACAGCCGGACGGCCAGCATGGCGTACACATTTAGCACCGGCCCGTCGAAGGCGAAGATAACGGCAGGGGTTTCCAGGTCGGACGGTTCGGGGGCGGGGCGCGCCGACTGCGACGGGAAGACCAGAATCGGCACGCCGTTGGCGTCCTCGTCGCGCAGGGCGATCTCGTGCTGGATGAGGTCTTCGACGGTGGCGATCAGCAGCAGTTGTTCTTCGGCTTCGTCGGCGATGCGCTCGGTTTCCGGGATGCGGAAGCGCCCGTGTTTGACATCTTCCTCGACGATAGACCCCACGCCGTCGGCCTCATCTTTGGCGGTGGAGATCATGGCCGAAGCGTAAGCATCCAGGATTTCCGGCTGGAGCAGCACCAGGTTGCCGAAGCTGAACCGCCGGATGAGCGCCTGCGATTCCACTAGCCCGATACAGGTTTCAAACTGCGCCCGCAGGTCGCCGGTTTCTTCCGGCGCTTCCGGCAGGTGGATGAAGGTGTCGTACAGGTCGTCCACTGTGTACAGCAGGCCGGTTTTGCTTTCCCGGATGCGCGACAGGAAGTTTTTGATGGTTTGGAACAGCCAGGTGGAGCTGACCTTGGGCAGCGCCTCCCAGTCAATCGCGTTCTGGATGGCGCCTTCCAGTTCCGGGATGCCGTCGCCCTGGTAGGCGCTGGTTTCAAAATAGCGGTCGAACTTGAGCGACTCCATGACGCCGTCGATGCGCTGCTTGCTGACGCCCACGCCGCCCCGGTCGATGCGCCCGGCCACCAGGAACATCTTCAGCGGCAGATGTCCGCCCTTAAGCTGCTGGGCATGGCGCAGCGCCCGCGCCCAGTATTTGACGCCGGAGAAAGGATCGGTGTCACTTTTTACGTCGAACACCACCAGCGCCACCACCACTTGATTGAGGTGAAGCTGGTGAACCAGCCGGTAGCTGGGCTGCCCGGCCATGTCCCACAGGTAGATTTCATGGATTTCGTTGACGCCGTTGCCGATCACGTGTTCCCTGGCGTCCAGCCGCCGGACATGGCGGCCGTGCGTGGAGATCGTGCCGGTGACGGGCTGTTTGAGCAGCGCATCGGCCAGGCCGGTTTTGCCCACGCCGCTGTCGCCCACCAGCACCACTTTGGCTGCCGTGTAACGCACCGTCGGCATGATCGATTCGGCAGCGCCCAGCACCTCGGAATGGAAGCGCCAGACGCGCACCACCGTATCGGCCTCGCCCAGGGTCGCCAGCACCGGGCGGTTGGGGTGGAAGGCCAGTCCCGCCGTCCAGTAGGGGGAGGCCGGTTCTTCCAGGACTTCGACCGTCTCCCACCGGTCGCAGCGCCACAGCCGCACCGTACCATCCATAGACTTAGAAGCCAGGAACTTACCGTCGAATGAAAACGACAGGCTGTTGACGATGCCGGTGTGGCCTTCCAGCACGCCGACCATACGCCCCCACAGCCGGATGGTCAGGTCTTGCGAGGCCGAGGCCAGGATGTTGCCATTGGGCGACCAGGCCAGGTCATAGACCGAGGCGGTGTGGCCTTCCAGGATGCGTTTGACGCGCCCGGTCGTCACGTCCCAGATGCGGACGGTCTGGTCTTCGGAGCAGGAGGCCAGGTCTTTGCCGTTGGGCGACCAGGCGACGCAGTGTACCGCGCCGGAGTGTCCCCGCAGCAGCGTGATTAGGCGCTGGCTGGCGGCATGGCAGATGGCGATGCTGGTATCGCCCGACCCGGAGGCCAGCAGTTTGCCGTCCGGCGACCAGGCTACGCTGAAGACGGTGCGAGTGTGAGCGCGGTAATTGCGCGATTGGCCGGTGAGGAGGTGCCACAGCCATACCTTGCTGTCGCCCGACCCGGCAGCCAGCATCGAGCCATCCGGCGACCAGGCCGCGCTGGTGATGCGGTCGGTTGGGCCGCCGATGACGATCGGCTCGGCTTTGGCCGTCATGTCCCACAGCCGGATGGTTTGATCGTTGGAGGGCGTTGCCAGCGTGCGGTTGTCTGGCGACCAGGCCAAGCGGTTGATCGTTTCGCTGTGTCCGGTCAGGTGGCGAAGCGGTTTCAAGGC
>JAPKMO010000001.1 GCA_026645945.1 Anaerolineae bacterium | reverse complement strand
AAGGCCTTGCGCCCCTACGAACCACCATAACCCTTTATGGCTCCGAACCTGGCATGATATGCAATTGCCCTGTAAAACAAATCGCCGCAGTTGTAACGATCAGGTGTTTGTCGGTAAGATGGAGAGTGTTCCAGGAGGAAAAATTACTATGCAAACTTTAGGCATTGACATCGGCGGATCGGGGATTAAGGGCGCGCCGGTGGATATCGAAACCGGCAACCTGCTGGCCGAGCGCTTCCGCCTGCCCACCCCACAGCCATCCATACCGGAGGATGTTGCCGAAACCGTAGCCGAAATCACCCGGCATTTTGATTGGAAAGCGCCTGTCGGCATCACTTTTCCCGCCGTAGTCAAGGACGGCGTGGTCGAAACAGCGGCTAACGTAGATCAGGCGTGGGTCGGCACGGATGCGCGCGCGCTGTTCGAGCAGAAAACCGGCTGCCCGGTGACGGTCATCAACGACGCCGACGCCGCCGGCATCGCAGAAATGACCTTCGGGGCCGGGCGCGGCCATAATGGCCTGGTCATGATGCTGACCTTCGGTACGGGCATCGGCACGTCCCTGTTCATCAACGGCCACTTGATACCCAATACCGAACTCGGCCACCTTGAAATGCGGGGCAAGGACGCCGAAAAACGCGCCTCGGACAAAACCCGGCAGGATAAAGACCTGTCCTGGGAAAAATGGGCGGAGCGCGTGGATGAGTACTTGGCCTACCTGGAATTCCTGTTTTCGCCTGATCTGTTTATCATCGGCGGCGGGGTGAGCAAAAAGGCCGAGCGGTTTTTGCCCCTGCTCAACCGGCGCGCGCAGATCGTCCCGGCGGCGCTGCTCAACGACGCCGGCATCGTGGGCGCGGCAATGGCAGCGGCGCACGCGGCCAATTAGCCTATGGATACCAACCATCTCAAACAACAGGCCGCCGAATACGCAGCGCGGTTCGTCGAGCCGGGCATGGTGGTGGGCCTGGGCGCGGGCAGCACCGCGATCCTGGCCGTCCGGCATATCGGCTATTTGCTCAATACTGGCGCGCTGCGTGACATCCTGGGTATCCCCTGCTCTACCCAGACCGAAGCCGAAGCGCGCGCCCTGGGAATCCCTCTCACCACGCTCGAAACCCACCCCATCATTGACGTGACCATTGATGGCGCGGACGAGGTAGACCCGCAGTTGGAACTGATTAAAGGTGGCGGCGGCGCGCTCACCCGCGAAAAAATCGTGGCGCAGGCCACGCGCCGGGAAATCATCGTCGTGGATGAAAGCAAACTCGTGCCGGCGCTTGGCACGACATGGGCCGTGCCGGTGGAGGTTGTGCCGTTCGGTTACGGTTCGCAGCAGCGGTATCTGGAATCGCTCGGCGCGTCGGTCAAACTGCGGCCCGGCGGCAACGGGCAGCCCTACCGTACCGACCAGGGAAACTTCATTCTGGACTGCGACTTCGGTCCGATTGATGACCCAGTGACGCTCGGTGAGCGGCTTAAACAGCGCACCGGCATTGTTGAACATGGTCTGTTCATCGGCCTGGCAGCCGATGTCATTTCGGCAGGCGCAGGAGGCATACAGCACCAGACGCGAAAAAGCCCCTAGCAAACAGGAGAATTTTTATGAAACTTGGCATGATCGGCCTCGGCAAAATGGGCGGGAACATGACCCGCCGCCTGCTGAAAGGTGGGCATCAGGTCGTTGTGTTCGATCCTCGACCAGAAGCGGTTGAAACGGTGGAGCGCCAGGGCGCTGAAGCCTCTGCCTCCATCGCCGAACTGGTCGGCAAGCTGGAAACACCGCGCGCCGTCTGGCTGATGGTGCCGGCAGGCGACATCACCGAAAACGCCGTCGCCGAGGTCGCCGCTTATCTTGAACCCGGCGACGTGGTGATTGACGGCGGCAACAGCAACTACAAGGACTCGATACGCCGGGGCGCGCTGCTTGAACAGCAAGGCATCCATTTTGTGGATGTCGGAACCAGCGGCGGCGTCTGGGGGCTGACCGAAGGTTACAGCATGATGGTCGGCGGGACGGAAACCGCCGTGCGGCACATCCGCCCCGCCCTGGAAACGCTGGCCCCCGCGCCGGATCGCGGCTGGGGACACGTTGGGCCGACCGGCTCCGGCCATTTTGTTAAGATGGTGCATAACGGCATCGAATACGGCCTGATGCAGGCTTATGCCGAAGGTTTTGAGATTTTGCGGGCCAAAGAAGATTTCGCGCTCGACGTTCACCAGATCGCGGAAATCTGGCGTTTTGGCAGCGTGGTGCGCTCCTGGCTGCTTGATCTGGCGGCCAACGCGCTGGCCGAAGACGCCGACCTGTCCGGCATCAAAGGCTGGGTGGCCGACTCCGGCGAAGGGCGCTGGACGGTATTCGAGGCCATTGACCAGGACGTACCGGCTCCGGTCATCACCCTGTCGCTGATGATGCGGTTCGCCAGCCGCCAGCCGGACAGCTA
The DNA here is from genome assembly GCA_026645945.1 of Anaerolineae bacterium. GTDB lineage: Bacteria > Chloroflexota > Anaerolineae > Aggregatilineales > Phototrophicaceae > CFX2. The sequence continues at coordinate 102,653 of JAPKMO010000001.1, read as the reverse complement.
CGCGGCCAAACTGCTGGCGGCGCTCCGTAGCCAGTTCGGCGGCCATGCCGTCAAACGCGAGGATTAACCCATGAGCAAAATCCTGACCAGCGTGGTGATCTTCGGTGCATCCGGCGACCTGACCCGCTGCAAACTCACCCCAGCCCTGTACATCTGCATCCAGCCGGACGAAGGCATCAAACTGAGCGCGGCAGACTGTTGACAGAGAAAAACTTTAGCGATATGCTTACGGTATAGAGTTAAGCGTTTAACTATTGCTTGTTTTAAAAGATGCCAACACTCGAAGATGTCGCCCGCAGAGCCGGGGTATCCACCGCAACCGTATCGAAAGTGCTTTCTAATACGCCTTATTTCACGGAAGCGACCCGAAACAAGGTGCTGCTGGCCGTCAAAGAAATCGGGTACGTGCCAAATCTGGCCGCCCGCGCCCTTTCATCCGGCAGAACGCAGATCATCGCCGTCGTATTCCCTTATGTATACGACGCTATCTTCGCTGACCCACGTATTTTGTGCGTCCTGGAAGGCATTGACGCCGAATGCAACCTGCGCGGTTACAACCTGCTCATCAGCACGCCGCGTTTGATTGAAGGCAGCGTGGATGAAAACTACCTCCAGCTTATCCAGAGCGGTTATCTAGACGGGGTGATCGCGCTAAACCATGTCCCGTTCGCCTCCATTCTGGACCCGGTGATAAAAAAAGGTATTCCCGCCGTCAGCATCGGCGGCCCCCCCTCAGTCTGTTCGGTTAGCAGCGACCACCATGCCGGCGGCGTCCTCATTATGGAACACCTGCTGGAACTCGGCCACCAGCGTATCGGCATCATTACCGTACCGGACAGCATCAACACCGGAACCGAGCAGCTTTTGCAGGGCATCCAGGACGCTGCTCAGGCGGGCGGGCTGGATTTCAACAGCCTGCCGAAAGCCGTTGGCGATTATTCCACCGCCAGCGGGGCGGACTGCGCGGCGCAGCTTTTGCAGCAGCACCCTGACCTGACCGCCCTGCTGTGCCTGAACGACCGGATGGCGATGGGGGCGCTGCAAGAAGCGCACCGGCTTGGCCTGCGCGTGCCGGAACAGCTTACGATCACCGGCTATGATGACATCCCGGCAGCGGCGACCACCGTTCCGCCGCTCACCACGATCAACCAGCGATCTCTTACCACCGGCTACGAAGCCTCGCGGATGCTGTTCGAGCTGCTCAACGGCCAGAAACCGGAGTCAAAGATCATTCCGGTCGAACTGGTCGTTCGCGGCTCATCGGCACCGCCGGCGCGCCGGTAAAGAGAACAGGAAAGGAGGCTCACCGGCATTAAGAACGGTCTTTTCCAAAGTCAAAAATAGGTTAAAGATTGGTAGAGCTTTGAAGGAGAGATAATATGTCCCGCAACAAATGGTTTATCGCCGTTCTGCTCATCAGCATCGCCCTGCTGTCGGTGGCGTCGGTGCTGGCGCAGGACAACAGCGTGGCGTTCAACTCGTACTCCAGCGACCCCGTGCCGCGTGCTTTCGAGGAAAGCATGGTGGCCGCCTGGAACGAAGCCCATCCGGATATGCCCGTACAGCATTCTATCATCAATCATGAGGACTTCAAACAGGCCATCCGCGCTTACCTGATTGCCGAACCGGCGCCGGACGTGTTGACGTGGTTCGCGGGCAACCGCGCGCGCTTCTTCATTGACCGGGGTCTGATTATGGACATCTCCGATATGTGGGAAGCCGAAGGTTTTGACGACTCTTATGCCCCCGGCTTTAACGCGCTGGCGACCGTTGGCGAAGGCAAGTACTTCCTGCCCACATCCTACTACTGGTGGGCGATTTACTACCGCCCGTCGCTGTTCGAAAAAGCCGGCATCGACGGTGAGCCGGAAACCTTTGACCAACTGCTGGACGCCTGCGACAAACTGAATGCCGCCGGCATCACCCCCTTCACCATCGGCGCGCGCTTCCGCTGGCCGGCAGCCGCCTGGTTCGATTATCTGAACATGCGTACCAATGGGCCGGAATTCCACGTCAACCTGATGCTGCTGAAGGAAAGCTATCTCGATGAGCGCCTGCAGGCGACCTTCGCCAACTGGCAGAAGTTGATTGACCGCAAGTGTTTCGTCGAGTCCCCGGCGGCGCTCGACTGGCAGGAAGCCGTGGACGATATGGTGCAGGAACGCGCCGCGATGTACCTGATGGGTGGGTTCATTGTGGACTCCTACCCAGATGAGATGGAAGACGATCTCGACTTCTTCCGCTTCCCGATCATTGACCCGGCCATCCCGGTGGGCGAAGACGCGCCAACGGACGGTTATTTCATCGCCGCCCAGGCGCGCAACCCGGAAGGCGCAAAGGCATTCCTGGCCTATCTGGGGTCGAAGGAATACCAGCAGGCCGCCTTTGAGCAGATGGGCCGGCTGCCCACCCGCACCGACGTAGACATCTCCGGGGCCACGCCGCCTGTACAGAAGGGTATCCAGCTCATCCAGAGCGCCGACTATATCGCTCAGTTCTTCGACCGTGACACCACCCCGCCGATGGCGGAAGTAGGCATGGATGGCTTCATGCGCTTCTGGGACAACCCGGCTGACATCAACGCCATTCTGCAAGACATGGAAAATGAACGCCTGCGTATCCTCGAAGAGGAAAGCGAATAGCTGTTGTCGTTAGCGTGCGGGGCGGCGGCAGCGCCGCCCCGTCTTGTTGTCACCGACATGTCAGTCCGCTCCATAGAGGCCTGAGGAGCAAGGATTATGGCCGCAGCTTTACAGATAAAAAAGCCGGTGGTGCGCCGCCGCATAAACTGGACACCTTATCTCTTTTTGCTGGCGCCGCTCGCACTTTATGTCGTCTGGATCATCGCGCCAACCTTTTATACCATTTACTTAAGTTTGACCAATTGGAACGGCGTTGATCCGGTTCCCGGCTTCGTCGGCCTGCAAAATTTTGAGCGGTTGTTCACCAAAGACCGCACCTTCTCCGAGGCGCTCCTTAACAACGTGCGGTGGCTGGTTGTTTTTATCACCATCCCCACCACGCTCGGCCTGGGGCTGGCGATGATCTTCAATAACGAAATGCGCGGCGGACGATGGTACAAAATCAGCTTTTATTCGCCGCTGGTGATGTCCCTGCCGGTGATCGGCCTGATCTGGGGCTGGGTTTACCACCCCCGCGCTGGCCTGCTCAACGGCTTTTTGCAGGCCATCGGCGTCAGCAGCCCGCCGGGCTGGCTGGGCGACCGTGAGCTGGCGATCTGGGCGGTTATCATCGCGGCGGTCTGGCGGCAGGTCGGTTATGTGATGGTGCTGTATCTGGCCGGGCTGAAGAACATTGACCCCAGCTTTGTGGATGCCGCGCGCGTGGATGGCGCGAACCGCTGGCAGTTATTCCGGCATGTTGTTCTGCCTCTGCTGGCCCCGGTAACAACCATCATCGTCGTCATCTCGATCATCGATTCTCTGCGGGCTTTTGATCTGGTTTCGATCATGACGCGCGGCGCGCAGAACACGCAGGTTCTGGCGAATTTTATGTATATCGAAGCCTTCAATAACTACCGCATGGGTTACGGCGCGGCTATCGCCGTTGTCCTGTTTGCCATCAGCCTGGTTTTCATCGGCTTTTACCTGTCCCGCGTCATCCGCGACGAGTTGGAATACTAGGAGGGCGACATGACGACTGTAGCCAAGACCACCACCCCGCCTGGAACCCGAACGGCTGCCCCCGCAGCCGGAACGCGGCAGATATGGGGACGTACCGGACTCTACGTGTTTTTGACGGTGCTGACGATTGTCTGGCTGCTGCCGGTGATCGCCGCATTCATCACGTCCTTCCGCACGATGGATGAGATCAGCATTCACGGTTTCTGGAGCGTGCCTCAGCAGTTTACGTTGTCAAATTTTAACGAGGCCTGGAATCAGGCGCGTGTGTCCCGTTACCTGGGCAACAGCTTCATCATTACCATCCCGGCGCTGATCGGGATGCTGTTCCTCTCGTCCCTGTCGGCCTATGCCCTGGCGCGTTATAAATTTAAGCTCAACCTGCCCATCTACTTCATGTTCGTGGCCGGTACGATGCTGCCGTTCCAGATTTTGCTGCTGCCGGTTTTCCGGCTGACTAACGCGCTCAACCTCTACAACACACATCTGGCGCTGATTATCATCCACACGGCCTTCCAGATGGGTTTCTGCACCTTCGTGCTGCGGAACTTCATGCGAACTGTCCCCGGCGAAATCTTCGATGCGGCACGGGTGGACGGCGCCAGCGAATTCCGCATGTTCTGGCAGATCATGATTCCGTTGAGCCTGCCGGCGATGGCGGCCCTGGCGACGCTGGAATTTACATGGGTGTTTAACGATTATCTGTGGGCAATCATTCTGCTTCAGGACGACACGCTCAAGCCGGTGACGGCCGGTTTAGCCACGCTGCGCGGCCAGTTTAACACCAACTGGCCGGTAATTACCGCCGGGGCGCTCATCGCCACCCTGCCCACGCTGATCGTGTTCATCTTCTTGCAGCGGTATTTCATCCAGGGCCTCACCCTGGGGTCGGGCAAATAAACTAGGGCGCGGGTGTACCGCGCCCATATCCTTTCATCGGCGGCGGGTTAAACCTTCGTCGCCAGGGTGTCGAACCGCCCGGCAGGAACGCGGTGGTGTTCCACCAGCAGATCGGCCACGCGGCAAATTTCATCATGTGTATATTCCGCAGACCAGCCCAAAACTTCGGCGGCGATGGCGGCCAGTTCCTCCAGCAAAGCGCCGTCCACATCACCGAGCATCGCCAGCGCCGAACGCCGCAGGATGATGTCATCCAGGCGCGCCACTCTCTCGCGCTCCACCAGAAAACGAATTTCCCGGCGGCTGTAGTCCGGCTGATGTCGCAGCGGCGCATCCTCATCGGCGGTCATAAAAACGGCGATTTCTTCGGCCTGCGTGCCGTAGCGGTCGAACAAAACCCGCAGCCGTTCCAGAGGCAGGCCAGTTTTAGCCTTCAGGTTTTCCAACCAGGCCGCCTGCTCGGCTGCTGTCGTGGGATAATTTTTGCCACCGCCAATCGGCATCATATCGGTGCTGGTTTTGCGTGTTTTGCCCAGTCGCTCGAACAGTTTATCGGCGGTCTGTTCGGCAAATGCGCGGAAGGTCGTCCACTTGCCCCCCACCAGCGCATAAACCGGGAAGCTGATTCCGCCGCCGGGTTCGATCACGCGGATACTGTGATCGCGGCTTATCGCGCCGGTGCGCGAAGCGTGACTGCTGGGCAGGGGTCGCACGCCGGTAAAGGCAAAAACGATATGCGAGTGGTCTACCTTTATGGTCGGGAAAACGACATTGACCAGTTCGAGGATGTACGCCACTTCATCGTCCGTACAGCGCGCCAGATCAGGATCATCCACTCGAATATCGGTCGTTCCGGCCAGCACCTTACCCAGATACGGGCAGATCAGGGTGATGCGCCCGTCTCTGTTCTCAAAAAACAGTTCGTGGCCGTCCAGCGCAGCGTACAGTTCCGGGCAGTCGAGAATTAAATGCGAGCCTTTCGTGCCGCCGATAAAGCGCGTCTGCTGTTTCATCGCCAGGTTGGCGAAGTCAATCCAGGGGCCGGCGGCGTTTACCACGATTTTCGGTTTCACCGCCAGCGTTTCACCGGTCAGTTCGTCGCGCAGCGTGACCGTATCACCATCGGCGCTGTGCAAACTGACGTAATTGAGCGCGCGTGCCGTGTTTGAAAGCGCCTCAGAGTCCAGCATCAGTTCGACGCACAGGCGCTCCGGGTATGGCATAAACCCATCGTAATAGGTGGCCGTAAAAAGCACCTTTGGGTTCAAAGCAGGCCACCGTTCCAGCGCCTTCGCCCGCCCAGCAAAGCGGTGGGTGGGCATGGTACGGTAAGGGCTGGCGAACCAGTCGTAGAGGATGAGGCCAATTTTGATGACCACCGCGCCGCGTTCGCTCGGTTTATCGCGCAGCCGCAGGAACTTGAGCGGCGCGTTAAAAATGCCGGACAGCCAGTGAAAAATCGGGATGGTTGTCGGCAGCGGTTTAACTGCGTGCGGCGCGTTCCGCAGCAGGCGGTTGCGTTCCACCAGGGCTTCGCGCACCAGCCGGAACTCGCCGTTTTCGAGATAACGGATGCCGCCATGCGCCATGTGGGACGACCCCGCGCTTGCGCCGGAACAAAAATCGCCCCTATCCACCATCAGCACATCCACGCCATGTAAAGCCAGCTCGCGGAATACGCCGGTGCCGTTAATGCCTGCCCCCACGATCAACACCGACACATCCGGGTTTTCCCGAAAGTGGTCGAAAACTTCTTGCCGGGACATAATGAACCTTTCTCCATTGCTGCGGTAGGGGTGGGTTTGAAACCCACCCCCGCAAATCAACGTTTGATTTCCGTCGCCAGCGCCTCCAGTTCGGCAGCGGACAAAAACCCGTCCGCCGCGCCGGTCGCGCCGATTTTATAGGACGCAAATACCATCGCCCGCTCCATCGCCTGATACGGATTTTGCGTCCGGTTGTACACATGGACGAACGCCGAAAACAGCGCGTCCCCCGCGCCGATGGTGTTTACGATTGGGCGGATTTTAAGGGCGGGGAAACGCTCCATAAAACCATCGCTTTTAACTGCCAGCAGCGCGCCATCCCCGCCCAACCCGACAACGACGATTTCTGTGCCATACCGGCTGACTACCCTCCGCGCCCATTCTTCCGGCGCGTTGGGTAAATGCTCGTGGCTCATAAACAGCACATTCGCGCAGCGCATGTAATCGGCATTATAGGCGTCCTCCAGGTCGGAGATGGCGTGAACGTCGGTGGCAATCGTTTTACCGGCCTGCCAGGCGCGCCGCAAAAATGGCCGGGTGAAGTTGATGTTACAGGGAATCACCAGCGACGATTCGGCCAGCGCCGCTTCAAACACATCCTGCGGGTAGGCCCGCTCCTGAATGTCCTTCAGATCAACGTTGATCTGCCGCCGCCCGGTTTGATCGTAGAGGATGACCGAGTGCGGCGTCTGGTCGAGTACATCCAGCACGCCCGCGCCGGGGATGCGGTCGGCGGCCAGCGCCTCCCGCGCCAGCGTGCGCGCCGGGTCTTTGCCCACCAGCGACAGGAAAGACACGTCATCGCCCAGCACCGTCAACGCTTTGGCGATGTTATACCCCACGCCGGATACGCTGCTGTTCACGCCGAAAAACGGGTAATTGACGGGGTTGTAATGAATGGGGAACGCCTCAACCCGCAGCGTGATTTCAATATTGATGAGGCCGGCGACCAGGATGGTCATGATGTCGCGCTCACTCCGCCCACGCTTTCGCCCGTTCGACGGCGCGCTTCCAGCCGGCGTAAAGCGCATCGCGCCGGTCGGCGGGCATGTGCGGCTCAAACGTCTTTTCAATCGCCCACTGCCGCGCGATTTCATCCAGCGACGACCAGAAACCGGTCGCCAGCCCGGCCAGATAAGCCGCACCCAGCGCGGTCGTCTCCGTCACCGCCGGGCGCTGCACCGGCACACCCAGAATATCCGCCTGGAACTGGAGCAGGAAATCGTTGCCGGTCGCGCCGCCGTCCACGCGCAGCGTTTGCAGCGTCAGGCCGGAGTCGGCGCGCATGGCCTCCAGCACGTCCCGCGTCTGGTAGGCGATGCTTTCCAGCGCCGCGCGGACGATGTGCGCCCGCCCGCTGCCGCGCGTGAGGCCGACAATCGTGCCGCGCGCATACGAGTCCCAATACGGCGCGCCCAGGCCCACGAACGCCGGCACAACGTAAACGCCGCCGGTATCGGCCACGCTGCGCGCCAGCGGTTCGCTTTCGGCGGCGCTGGCAACAAGTTTGAGTTCATCACGCAGCCATTGAATCACCGCCCCGGCGATGAACACGCTGCCTTCCAGAGCGTACTGCGTGGCGCTCTCGCCCAGCTTCCAGCCAATCGTCGTCAGCAGGTTATGATTGGATTCGACCGCTTCCCCGCCGGTGTTCATCAGCATAAAACAGCCTGTGCCGTAGGTGTTTTTCGCCAGCCCCGGCGCGTAGCAGGCCTGCCCGAAGGTGGCCGCCTGCTGGTCGCCGGCCATGCCCGCCAGCGGAATCGCCCCGCCGAACCATACCGGGTCGGTTTCACCGTAGATCATACTGCTCGGCACCACCTGCGGCAGAATCGCCTGCGGGATATTCAGCCGTTTGAGCATGGTGGTTGACCACCAGTTTTTATGAATGTCGTAAAGCAGCGTGCGGCTGGCGTTGCTCACATCGGTGATGTGCAGCCGCCCACCGGTCAGCCGCCACATCAGAAAACTGTCAATCGTGCCAAAGGCCAGTTCGCCGCGTTCGGCGCGTTCCCGCGCGCCGGGGACGTTATCCAGCAGCCAGGCCACCTTCGTGCCGGAAAAATAAGCATCTGTCACCAGGCCGGTTTTTTCCCGGATGGTTTTATCGAAACCCTCGGCCTTAAGCCGGTCACACAAGCCCGCCGTCCGCCGGTCCTGCCACACAATCGCGTTAAAAATCGGCCTGCCGGTAGCGCGTTCCCAGACGACAGCGGTTTCGCGCTGGTTGGTGATGCCGATGGCGGCGATGTCGGCGGCGCTCAGATTTTGCTGCGCCAGCACCGCCCTGGCGACCTCCAGCTGCGTCTGCCATATCGCCTCCGGGTCGTGTTCGACCCAGCCGGGCTGCGGATAAAGCTGCGGGAATTCCCGCTGCGCGACGGCGGTTATCCGGCCCGCGCGGTCAAAAAGTATCGCTCTGGAAGAAGTTGTCCCCTGGTCTAAAGCGAGAATGTAGTTTGGCATATCGTGGTTTCCTGAATGAACAAAACGCCGGAAATTATTTTCATTAAACCGCCAGGAGCGCCCGGTGCATGAACCAGCTTAATCTGTATACTGCCAGTGGGCTTAAGCCCACTGGCGGAGGTAGGCATTCTCATCTTGTTGATGTACTAGCAAGAATCATACCCCCTGGTGTTCCGTGCGTCCTGGCGGTTCGTCCTGTTATTTCACGTTGATCGTCACCGACGCCGCTTCCAGGCGCGGCGTGGTCGCCCGCACCGTGACCGCGCCGGGTTCGCGCCCGGCCTTCACATACAGCGCGGCCTGCCCACCCATCAGCGCAAACGGGTTTTCGCCAATCAGTTCCGCCGGGCCTTCAATTTCAAACGACACAACCTGATTGGTATACGGCAGGCGGTTGCCATATTTGTCCACAATTTTGAACACCAGCCGCGTCATGTCCGCGCCGTCGGCGTTCAGTTCGGCATCATCGGCTTCCAGCACCAGCGCGCGCGGCACGCCATCAGCCTCGATCTGCTGTTCGATCACCGCCTGCCCGTTTACATAACCGACCACGCGCAGGTCGTCAAACTTGTGACCGCCCCACAGCAAGTTCAAGCCCCATATCTGGAACGGGGGATGCGGCAGATGCGGGAACTCCTGACGGTCGGGCTGGAAGCGGCCAAAACGCTCATCACCAAAAAACACTTCCACCTCGTCACAGTTGGAGAAAATCACCAGCGGATTGACGCCCCCCTCGCTGCGGTCGCCCATCGTCCAGAAGGTGGCCGGGCGCAGCACCGGGCGCACCGCCGGATCTAGCTGGCTTTCGTAAAAATAAGCGGCGAACTTCGGCAGGCGGAAGATGTCCGAAACGCCGTGATAACATATTCTGTCGCCCGACCCAAACTCACGGTGCGTGTTGTAATCGAAGGCACACCAGCCAATCGCGCCGGTCACGTTGTCCATGCCTGCCGCTTTGTCCTGAATCCGCGCATGGCGCAGGGCGTGTTCAAGCTGACGCTCCTCCTGATCCCAGGATTTGGTCGGGAACATATGCCCGTTAAACTCCGTCACCAGATGCGGCGTATGTTCCGGCTCCTGCACACTGTTGGAAAAGTCGTTGAAGGTGAACACATCCTCCAAAAACTGGCTGCTCTGGAAATACCGCACGCCGCCGGTCTGCCGCGTCGGGTCGAGTTTGTGCGCTAGGGCGTTTGTCGCGGTGTAGAAGGCTTCGTTGTCCATTGATTCATTGATGCGAACACCCCACAGCACAATCGAGGGGTGGTTGCGGTCGCGTTCGATCATGGCCCGCACATCCCGCAGGCTGATGCCCTGCCAGTCCTGGTCGCCGATGTGCTGCCAGCCGGGAATTTCCTCGAACACCAGCAGGCCGATTTCGTCACAGCGGTCGAGAAAATGCGGCGACTGCGGATAATGCGAAGTGCGGACGATATTGCAGCCCAGTTCGTATTTGATGATGTCGGCATCCTTGCGCTGCAACCGTGCCGGCGCAGCCGCGCCGATGTACGGGTAGGTCTGGTGGCGGTTCAACCCGCGCAGTTTGATCTTTTCACCGTTGAGGTAAAAACCGTCGTCGCGGAACACCGCCTCGCGGAAGCCAAACTTCTCGAATATCGTGTCCATACGCTGGCTGCTGTCCTGGTTTGTCAGCCGCACTTCGACTTCGTACAGATTGGGATGCTCCGGCGTCCATAGTTGAGGCTCCTCCCAAAGGCCAGACACGGTGATCGTCTGTTCACTTCCCGCCTCAAGCTCGACCACCTGGCCGTCAAACAGACGCGACGTGGCGGGAGTCAGTTCGCCTCTGAACTTTACAAGTTCGGAAACAACAGCCCACACCCACACTTTCTGAAGGCCGGCAGACTGATTTTTCACTGTCACATCAATTTCGACCACCGCGTTTTCGGTCAGCGTATCTTTTGCCCGCGCGAACACTTTATCAATATGCACCGGCTCGACGTAGCGCAGCCGCACATCACGATAAATGCCGCCGAAAGTCAGGTAATCCACCACCCCACCGTAGGGCGGGATGTCCGGGCGTTCGGTCGAGTCGAGGCGCACAACCAGCAGGTTATCGCCGTTTTCGTTCAGATGGTCGGTCAGGTCGAAGGAAAACGGCGTGTAGCCGCCTTCATTTTCGCCAACCTTTTGCCCGTTCAAGAATACCTCGCAGGCAATCATCGCGCCGTCAAAATCCACGTACACGCGGCGGCCATCGCGCGCTTCCGGCAGGCGGAAACGTTTGCGATAGGTCGAAATGAACTGGTACTCGGCGTTATCAAAGTTGTGGTGCGGCAGCACAATGTTGGTATGCGGCAGCGTCACCACCTGGAACGACGAATCTGGCGTCCGAGCATCCACATCGCCGGGGCAAAACAGCCAATCATCATTGAAAGGCGCAAGGGTTCTCAAGTTGGGCATCCTCATATACTATACAAATTGCAGCTGGACAAAACAGCCCGATTATAAACAAAAAGTGAAAAATACCCCAACCGACCCTTAAGGCAAAACCTTTAGCTTCTGTAACGCCGCTCACTGCTACAATGCATATTAGGGAGGAGAAGTCTGCCATATATAAAAGCAGATTTTATAGACCGCCATGACCAAAATTCTCGTGATCGAAGACGAACGCGCCATCCTCGAAAATGTCGTAGAGACGCTGGAATTAGAGGGCTTCGACGTGCGCGGCGCGGAAAACGGGCGCACGGGGGTCGAAATCGCCCAGGACTACATTCCCGATCTCATCATCTGCGACATCATGATGCCAGAATTAAACGGCTACGGCGTCCTGTTAAAACTGAGGGAGCGCGCCGAAACGACCAACATCCCCTTTATGTTCCTCACCGCTAAGGCCGACCGCGCCGACATGCGTAAAGGCATGGAGCTGGGCGCGGACGATTATCTGGTCAAACCGTTCACCGCCGGCGAGCTGCTGGCCGCCGTTGGGGCGCGCATCGAACGGCGCGATTCCATCGCCAAAGAATACGAACAGAAGATGAACAACCTGCGCGGCAACATCATCTGCGCCCTACCCCACGAGCTGCGAACGCCGCTGACCGGCATCATCGGTTACTCCGAAATCCTGCTTATGGACTTCGAGAACTTCGAGCCAAACCAGGCGCACAACATGGTCGAAGCCATTTACCGGTCGGGGATGCGGCTGTATCATCTGATCGAAAACTACCTGGTTTACGCGCAGATCGAACTGATGATGACCGACCCCCGGCGAGTTGCCGACGCGCGCAGCGCGCCGCCAATCGAGTCGCGGGACATTATCACTGCCGCCGCCCAAAACAAAGCCGCCGATGCCGACCGGACTGCCGACCTGGAAATGGACGTTTGTAACGCCGAGGTTCGCATCTACGCGGACAGCCTGGAAAAAATAGCGGTCGAGCTGCTGGACAATGCCTTCAAGTTCTCCCAGCCGGGAACGACTGTGCGCGCCACAACCCGCCGCGAGGATGGGTACTTCATCCTGCAAATCAGCGATTCGGGACGCGGGATGTCGGCAGAACAGATCGCCAGCGTCGGCGCTTACATGCAGTTCGAGCGCGCAGTCTACGAGCAGCAGGGACTCGGCCTGGGTTTAATCATTGCCCGGCGGCTGGCCGAACTGCACGGCGGGGAACTCAGCATTCAAAGCGCGCCCAACCAGGGGACGACGATTTCGGTACGATTGGCAATCTAGGACGGGTACAGATAGCCATCTCGATACCAGGACATCACCTGTTCACGACTGACACCTGCGCTGGCAGCCTCGATAATGGTGAAGCCTTCCGGCCAACGTGTTGTTAACTGTACCAGGCTTTCAATCGGGCGGTAGTCGGCGCGGAAATCATGGTAAATACCCCGCTCCGCCGCATAACACCAGACCGGCATTTTAAAGCGCGTCTGCTCATGGATAGGCTGAAGCCGGTACGGCAGCGGGCTGGCGGACCGCGCGTTCAGGATAACTTCAGCATACCTTTCAAGCTGGCGCTCCACCGCATAATGCTGGTGCAGGTACGCCAGCGTCTCTGGCGGGGTACGCTGTCCCTCGGTCACAACAGCCGCCGCCAGTCCTGCGGCAGTTTCCGCATCGTCAAAATCCACTTTATAGGCCAGTTCATCGGGCAGCAGTTCGCGGTGCGTCGAAACCCGGCTGGTGATGGCCGGCGTGCCGCAGCCGAACGATTCGTAAGGGGCGTTACCGAACGACTCGACAAAGTTCCCCAGTGCCAGCGTCACGCGCCCCAGACTGTAATACTCCGGCATCAACTCCTGCGGAATCCAGTCGTGGAAAACAAAGTGGTCGGACAGTCCGCGCGCGGCGATTTCACCTTCGATCTGCCGGTAAAAGTCGCGCAGTTCCCCGGAAAACCCCAGGTCGAGCCACTTCGGGACAAGCGTTTTGATCCGCTCAATCCGATATTTATGCACCAGCAAATCCACAACGGCAATCGTCTGGCGAATGCCTTTTGTCTCTTCCGGCCTGTGCGGGTGCAGCACGATGACATCCCCTTCCGGGTCAACCGGAATGATGTCGAGGATGCGGCCCGGCGGGGTAAGTTTGAATTTCTGCCAGTCTATCCCGTTGGGGATGACGATGATACGGTCGCTGAGGCCGGGGAAAAAACGCCCAACCGTCTGCTCGAAATAACGGCGGGCATAGTCCGAAATCAGTACCAGCCGGTCACCCTGGAACAGAAAACCGCCCAGCAGCGTTTCGGGGTACACGTTATCGCGCAGCGAGACGACTGTTGGCACGTGCTGGTAAGCATACGGGAACAAAAACTCGCCGTCGTGCATGTAAAAGCGGTCGGCATCCTCAAGCTGTTCGCCAACCGCCTGGACGACTGCCGCCAGGTCGTAAGCCGGCGCGGCGTAGGGCTGCGGAAAAGGCTGCTTAAATGGCAGCACCGGCAGCACCCGAACGCGCTCATGCCAGTTAAACGGGGTGCTGCTGTCTTCGCGCCGAGTGCATAAGACGCGCACGTCGTGTCCCAGTTCGCCCAGGTATACGACGATGTTTTGCAGATGCTTGGGCGCGCCGCCCATCACACGTTCGGGGAAAAGTGGATTGATCGAAAAGGCGACGATTCTCACAGACTATACTCGATAAAAATGACGGCGAACGAATGTCCGGTCGCGGGTGATCGTTACCACGCTAAAACCGGGGCTGGCGCGATCATCCAGCGCAGGCGTCGCCCAGCCCGGCCAGCCGGAAAACTGATACCACGCGCCCGGCGCGCTGCTGTAAAGGATACCATCGCGCAAAACATCAATGCCATAGTGAATATGACCGAAGAACACCCCCCGCAGGCGGGCGCGCGCTAGCAGCAGAATCCGGTGCAGGTCGTCGCCGTTGGACAGAGCTAAAGCATCCAGCCAGGGAACACCCAGGGGAATGGGATGGTGATGCAGCGAAACCACCAGCGGGCGATCATCCTGCGCCGCACAGATGCTTTCCAGCCAGGTTAACTGGCGGTCATCCAAGCCGCCGCCATGTGGAACAGCAGAATGATTACTATCCAGGCAAACGATCTGCACGCCGTTGCATTCGAACGTATAATCCAGCGTCTCGGGTGTTGCAGCGCCATTTAGCAGCCGCCGCACGCCGTCGGCATCATCATGGTTGCCCGGCAGATAAAATAAGGGGTAGTTGATCTGCCCCAGCCAGCGCGCCATTATGTCGTAATCGTCCGGGCTTTGCGGTTGGCCGGCCACGTCGCCGGTATGCAGCACGAAGTCCAACCGCGCCGGCAGCGAGTTAATTTCCCGCACCAGGGTAGTTACAACCGCTGCGGCATCATGCCGCAGCGCCAGCACCTGCCGGGCATATTCGACCCACTCCGGCCCGATGTCGCCAAAATCAAGCGCCTGCCCTGGTTTCAGAAGATGTGTGTCGCTGATATGCACAAACTGGAGTAAAACACCGGACATGCCTGCTCCCCTACCGTACCGAAAGACAGGCATGATAAACATCGGTTTTTATCGCCCAGCGCAGCGCAGGTTAAGCTTTGCTAAAGCTTGCACAAACAGAATTTAACAGGGGCGAGTCCGGTTCGCCCGCCCCCGCTGAATATCGCCTTAGAACAGGCCGACGACCTGCCCTTCATCATCAATGTCCACATTTTCTGCCGCCGGGCTTTTCGGCAGGCCGGGCATGGTTCGCATCTCGCCGCACAGCGGGTAAATGAACCCTGCCCCCACCGAAGCCCGCACTTCCCGCACTGGTAGACGGAAACCCGTCGGCGCGCCTTTCACCGACGGCTCGGCGGTGAAGCTGAGATGCGTTTTCGCCATGCAGATCGGCAGGCCGCCGAATCCGTTTTTCTCGAACGACTCGATCTGTTTATCGGCTTCCGGCGTGTAGTCCACGCCGTCGGCGCGGTAGATTTCGGCGGCGATGGTTTCGATCTTCTTTTTAATCGGCCAGTCCACCGGATACAAGAAGCGAAAATCGTTAGGCCGGTCGCAGGCATCCACCACCATTTCGGCCAGTTCCGTCGCGCCCTCGCCGCCTTCGGCCCAGTGGCGCGCCACCGAAACGCCGGTTGCGCCGGCTGCCAGAGCGATTTCTTTGATAACTTGAATTTCCGAATCTGTATCGGTGGCAAACGAATTGATAGCGACCACCGGGTTCACCCCGAACTTCCGCATGTTTTCCAGGTGGCGTACCATATTCACCGCGCCTGCTTCCACGTCGGCCACGTTTTCGCTTATCAGGCCGGGGTCGAGCGGTTTGCCGGGGACAACCTTATATTTACCAGTATGGGCCTTCAGCGCGCGGACGGTCACAACCAGCACCGCCGCGTTCGGGCGCAGGCCAGAAGCGCGGCACTTGATGTCGAAAAACTTTTCCGCGCCGATGTCCGCGCCAAACCCCGACTCGGTAATCACATAGTCGGCGCACTTAACGGCGATCATATCCGCCAGCACCGACGAGTTGCCATGCGCGATGTTGGCGAACGGGCCGCAGTGTACCATCGCCGGCGTGTTTTCGAGCGTCTGCATCAGCGTCGGCTTGATGGCGTCCCGCAGCAGCACAGTCGCCGCGCCGGCGGCCTTCAGGTCTTCGACCGTGACCGGCTTTTTGTCCTTGTCGTAGCCAATGACCATCCTGCCGATGCGCGCCCGCAGGTCTTCCAGCGAAGTCGTCAGCGCCAGGATCGCCATGATTTCCGAAGCAACCGTGATGTCAAAGCCGGTCTGCCGGGGGATGCCGTCGGCTTTTTCGCCCAGGCCGACGATCACATTCCGCAGCGCCCGGTCGTTCAGGTCTACCACGCGCCGCCAGACGATATTGTGCATGTCCAGGTTCAGCGCGTTGCCGTGATACAGATGGTTGTCAATCATAGCCGCGATCAGATTATGCGCGGCGG
Organism: Anaerolineae bacterium; assembly: GCA_026645945.1. GTDB lineage: Bacteria > Chloroflexota > Anaerolineae > Aggregatilineales > Phototrophicaceae > CFX2. Next base: position 86,513 of record JAPKMO010000001.1, on the reverse strand, counting down.
TGATGGCGTGGATGTCGCCGGTCAGGTGCAGGTTGAAGTTTTCCATCGGCACGATCTGGCTGTAACCACCGCCTGCCGCGCCGCCTTTGATACCGAAAGTCGGCCCCTGCGACGGCTGGCGGATGGTGATGACGGCGCGCCTGCCGATGTGTTTCATCGCCTGCCCCAGCCCAACCAGCGTGGTGGACTTGCCCTCGCCCAGCGGGGTGGGCGTGATGGCCGTCACATCCACATACTTAGCGTCTGGACGGCCTTTCAGCCGGTCAAGCACTTCCAGGTTGATTTTCGCCATGTACTTGCCGTAGTGTTCGAGGTCAGTATCGGGGTCGAGTCCAAGCTGTTCGGCGATTTTGTTAATGTGCAGGAGGTTGGCGCTCTGAGCGATTTCGATGTCGGGCGGAACCGTTCTGGAGATAACCATGTTATTCACCTGTGTTTTGGATAGAATAGCTGAATTTTCCTATACAGTGTATACAAAACAATACAGGCATGGTGAGTATCGAATGCCATGCCTGCACTATATCGTTCTTCCTGATTAGACTTGGCGAATCAACGCGGCCATCATTTCTCGGACAAAAGCGATCTCATCCGCGTTGACCGTATGTCCCATCCTGGGGTACAAACGCGCCGTCACCTCGCCCCCCAAACGGCGGAAAATCTCAGCGCTCTCCAGCACACGCGCTTCTGGAATGTGCGGATCGGAGACGCCGCACCCCAGAAAAACCGGCGTGCCTTCGAAAGCGCCGGGATAGTCGCGCGGCGTGCCTTCGGGGCCAATCAAACCGCCGCTGTAACCCACCACCCCGCCATAACGCCGGGCGTTGCGGGCGGCATATTCCAGCGCCAGGCACGCCCCTTGCGAAAAACCCAGCAGAATCGTGCGCTCCGGCGGGATACCGGCGGCTTCAACCTGCGCCAACACCGCGCCGATGGCCGCCAGCCCGGACGAAATACTCGGTTCGTTGCTGGCGATAGGCGACAGGAAACTGTAGGGATACCAGGTGTTACCGCCAGCCTGCGGCGCAAGGTATAAAAATTCGTCCTGCCGGAACTCCTCCGCCAGCGACAGGATGCTCGCCGCCGTCGCCCCGCGCCCATGAACCAGCAGCATGGCCGCGCGCGCTTTTTCCGGCGCTGTGCCTGCTGATAAAAGCGGCTGGTTTTGATGCGGCCCTTCCATCACGACCGCTCCGGCACGCGCCAGGCCGGGGCAGCCAGCGGGCGCAGATACGCCTCAATCGTCGAACGATTTGCCTCCAGCCAGGGCGGCAGTTTGAGCGTCCCGCCCAGCGATTCGACCGGCTCATCCGCCGCAAAACCCGGCCCAACCGTCGCCAGTTCGACAATATGGCCGTCCGGGTCGCTGGTGTAGATGCTTTTGAAATACACCCGGTCCATGATGGGCGACACGCGAAACCCGGCTTTAATCAGCCTTTCGCGCCATTCGCGCTGTTCATCTTCATCCGCAACGGCCAGCGCAAAATGGTGCGTCTGCCCCGCGCCCATCTGAGCATAACCGGCGCTGGCCGGGTGGCGCTCGAAATAGGTGATGAGCGTGCCGGGTTTGCCGTCGTCCACACCCCAATACCAGTGAGCCGAGGCGGTATCGTCAAAATTAGCGGTCATCTTCACACGGCGCATCCCCAGCAGTTCTCCAAAGAATGCCTCCGTACGCTGGATATTGGAGCTGATGGCTGAAATGTGGTGCATCCCGTTGAGCAGGGCCATATCGCCCGTAATCCGTTCAACCGGCTCCGGCCAAGTTTCGGCCTGGATGCGTGTCTCATCGCGGTTGTTAATCACCATCTCCGGCGGCGGCTGTCGGAAAGTTGTGCCGATTTTTTCGGCTTCCTCGTCCATCATCCAGCCGGGGCCGTCGGTGGCGATTTCGATAATCGAACCATCCGGGTCGCGGAAATAGATAGACTTAAAATACAGCCGGTCATACGGCCCGCTGACCCTGACCTGATGATCGGTCAGCCAGCGTTTCCACTTCAGCAGGCCATCATAGCCGGCAGTCCGCAGCGCAAAATGATGCGTACCGCCGATGCCGCTCCGCCCCCGGCGCGCGTTCGGCCACTCGAAAAAGGTGATGGCCGAACCCGGACGCCCGGTTTCATCTCCGAAGTAGAGATGGTAGCTGCCGGGGTCGTCAAAGTTCACGGTCTGTTTGATTAACCGCTGCCCCAAAATCTGTGTGTAAAAGTCAACTGTCCGCTGCGCGTCCGAGCAAACCAGCGTAATATGGTGCAGTCCCAGGATTTTCAACACGAACACTCCTCATACCCCTACATCCCGCATTGGCAGTATAATAACAGTTAAACGCTTAACGCCCCTCATCATCACTCAGATGATGAGACTCGGCACAATATTACCCGAAAGGTTGCACCATGCCGAAAGTTACTTTTATAGGCGCAGGCAGCACCGTTTTTGCCTACGAAATCATCACCGACCTTTTGTCCACCCCCGGAATGGAAACCGGCGTTTTCGGGCTGGTGGACATTGACGCCCGCCGGCTGGAACTGGCGCACCAGATCACCGAGCGTGTCGTTCAGATGAGCGGGCGCAAATGGCGCATCGAAGCCTCCACCAACCGCCTCGACGTGCTGCCGGATACGGACTACCTCATCAACACCATCGAGGTCGCCGGCCTCGCCAACGTGCGCCACGACTTCGACATCCCGATGAAATACGGCATCAACCAGTGTATCGGCGACACGATTGGGCCGGGCGGCATCTTTAAGGCGCTCCGCACCGCCCCCGCCTGGCTGGACATCCTGGCCGACACCGAGCGGGTCGCGCCGGATGCCGTCGTTTTGAACTACACCAATCCGATGTCCATCCTCTGCCTAGTCGGCACGCGCGCCACCTACCTGCCGATAGTCGGCCTGTGTCACTCAGTTCAGGGGACATCCAGGCAGCTTGCCGGTTATATGGACATCCCCTACGAGGAGATGAAATTCCGCTGCGCCGGCATCAACCACCTGGCCTGGTTCACCGAACTCACCCGCGACGGCGAAGACCTGTATCCGCTGCTGCGCGAAAAAGCCCGCGAAAAAGAGATTTACGAGCGCGACCCGGTGCGGTTCGAGATGATGCTGCACTTCGGCGCGTTCGTCACCGAAAGCAGCGGGCATTTTTCGGAATACGTGCCGTACTTCCGCAAGCGCCCGGAGTTAATCGAAAAATACTGCCGCGAGGGCTATCTGGGCGAAACCGGCTTTTATGCCAACAACTGGCCGTACTGGCGCGCCGGGTCGGACGAAAAAATCCAGCGCATGTTGAGCGGCGAGGAAGAAATCGCCATCAAACGCGGCCACGAATATGGCTCGTACATCATCGAAGCCATTGAATTCAACAGGCCGACGGTTATTTACGGCAACGTGCCGAATACCGGTCTGATTGACAATCTGCCGCAGGATGGGCTGGTCGAAGTCGCCTGTCTGGTTGACCGCAACGGCATCCAGCCGACACATTTCGGCTCGCTGCCGCCGCAGCTTGCCGCACTGGACGTGGCGCACATGAACGTTCACGAACTGGTGGCGAACGCCATCCTGGAATGCGACCGCGAGGCCGCCGTTCATGCCCTTATGCTCGACCCGCTGACGGCGGCGGTGCTGTCGCCTGCCGAAATCCGCCAACTGTTCGACGAGATGGCAGCCACCGAAGCGCCCTACCTGCCCGACTGGGTGCAGAAAGCGTAGCACACTTTAGCGCATTGGGGCGGGTTTCTGGACTCGCCCCGCTCACTTCCACATCAAAAGCGCCCCGATCATCGCATACACGATCAGCATTTGCGCCGGCCCGTAGGTCAGCCACACCACATCGCCGATCAGCGGAAAGTGAAGGCCGTTAAACAGCTCCGCCGCCAAGATCAGATCGCTGAGCAGGAACAGCGCCGCGCCTACCGCCAGCGGCAGAAAAACTGACGGTTGGGTGACCGCCAGCATGGTGGCAAACCCCGCCGTGCTGGAAAGCAGCAGCGCATACGGCAGCGCCGCGAGATGCAGCGGAGTCGGCTTCTGTCCCCGAAAGACGACCAGATACCAGCCGCCCACGCCGATCAACCACCAAACCACCAGCGCAGCCGCATTTGCGCCCATGATCGTGCCGGCCAGGGCATCGAACTGTACGAAAGCCACGATGTACAGGATATGCCCCAGGCCAAAAGCGCCGATGCCGCCCAGAATGTGATTACCGACCGGAATCAGCCGCGCCATGAACAGATCGCCCAGGAAACCCAGCGTCATGCCGAGGGCAACCAGCAGCGCAGCTGCCCCCGCGTCCCCTTCACGGATGCCTAAAAACCCGCCCCAACCGGCCAGAACCAGCGCCAGCGACGACGCCATCCGCGTCCAGGTCGGCATCCGGCGTTTGCCATCTTCGTGCGGCCTGCCGAAGATAAAACCCCCGAACAATAAAGCGGCCCATAACAAAAGCAAAACCAACAGCCAGAGGCGTTCCGTTGAAAAAAAGCTGAGAGACATGATAAACCTGCATTCTTGGGTGCATAAAAAATAGTCATGGCGCTGTACGTGCCACCTTTGCGAGTTTACCCATTTTCGCGGCGCGGCTCAAAAATGGGCAGCCCGCGCGCAGGCTATGCGGCCCCTATGATTCATGCTGTGGAATGATCCGAGATCATCCCGGAGGATGATTGCAGCCTTTCCGATGAATGCAACAATAAATACAGGGAGCGTGTTTTTTACAGTCACTCCTTTTCGACGGATTGTCCGCATCGCGCACTCTGGCAGGGGAGTGCCGTGCGGATGGTAGAGATCATCATCGTGTCCAATCCTCACTCAATGGAGAAGGGTTATGAAAAAAAGTTACTTAATTCTATTCATAGGCGTTCTGTGCATGACCGCCGGTCTGCTCCTCCTAAACCAGCCGCTGGTGCTTGCCCAGGATGCCGAAGAACCGCCATATCTTGCAGAGTACTACAACGCCTGGGTGGAGTCGCCCCATGCGGATACTACCGCAGAGGCGTTCACCCACTGGGACAGCGACGGCGAAATTGACGCTAACTGCGCCAAATGCCATTCAACACCCGGCTACCGCGATTTTGTTGGCGCGGACGGCACGGAATTTGGCTCGGTTGAGGGGCCCGCGCCGCTTGGTACGGTTATCACGTGCGATGCCTGCCATGCTCCGACCGCCGCTCAACTGACCACTGTCGTGTTCCCATCGGGCGTCGAACTGGGCGACACCGGCGACTCGGCGCGGTGTATGGTGTGCCATCAGGGGCGCGCGTCTACCGACAGCGTGAACGCCAGACTCCAGGAACTCGGCCTGGTTGAAAACCCCAACCAGGTCAGCCCTGATCTGCGCTTCATCAACATCCACTACTACGCGGCGGCGGCAACACTCTACGGCGGCGCGGCGCGCGGCGGCTACCAGTACGATGGGCAGGTTTACATGGGGCGCAATCTGCATGTTGAGGGCTTCGAGGCCTGCGCGGACTGCCACAACCCGCACACACTGGAAGTGAAAGTTGATGCCTGCTCCACCTGCCACGACGTTGAATCAGTCGAAGACCTGCGCGACATCCGCATGGATGGCTCGAACATTGACTTCGATGGTGACGGCGACGATGGCGAAGGCATTGCCGGCGAAATCGAAGGAATGCAGGAAGTGTTGATGGCGGCCATTCAGGCCTATGCGGCGGAAGTCTCCGGGACGGCCATCGTCTACGACGCGCTCAGCTACCCGTACTGGTTCATTGATACCAACGGCAATGGCAGCCCGGACGATGACGAAAAGACCCCCGAAAATGGCTACAACGCTTTTACCGCCAACCTGGAACGCGCTGTCTACAACTATCAGGTGTCGGTCAAAGATCCCGGCGCATACGCCCACAACCCGCAGTATGTGATCGAGCTGCTGTATGACAGCACCGCTTCGCTGAGCGCAGAGCTGGCGCAGCCCCTTGATCTGGCGGAACTCAATCGTGATGCGCCTATGCACTTCAACCCGACGGTTGAGGCCTTCCGGCATTGGGATGCAGACGGCGAAGTACCCGGCGACTGCGCTCGCTGCCACACGGCAACCGGCCTGCCGGTCTTCCTCAAGAACGGCGTGAACATCGCCGAACCGGTCGCTTACGGCCTGTCCTGCTCGACCTGCCATGACGATCTGGCCGAATTCACTGTTTACCCGGTGAATGACGTGACGTTCCCCAGCGGCGCCAAACTCAGCTTCGGTGAGGAAGACGAAAACAATCTCTGCCTCGCCTGTCACCAGGGGCGCGAGTCAACGGTGAGTGTCAACCGGGCCATCAGCGCAGCCGGCGTGGGCGACGACGAAGTGACCGACAAGCTGACCTTTCGCAACGTTCACTACTTTGCGGCAGGCGCGTCGCTTTTCGGCAGCGAAGCCCAGGGCGCCTACCAGTACGCCGGTCGTGAATACAACGGGCGTAACCTCCATGCGGAAGATGCGCCGAACACCTGCACCGGCTGCCACCGCCAGCACGACGGAACCATTCGGCTCAATCAGTGCGAGGACTGTCACAAAGAAGTTGAGGAAGCGGAAGATGTCCTCTTAATCCGCATGACGGAAGATGTCGAACTGATTGACTATGACGGCGATGGCAGCGCCGATGAGCCGATTCGTGACGAAATCGGGACGCTGGAAGAGGCGCTTTTTGCGGCAATCCAGGCCTATGCGGCCAGCACGGTCGGCACGCCGATTGCCTACGACGCGCACGCCTATCCATACTGGTTCGTTGACACCAACGCCAACGGCGCGGCTGATCCAGACGAAGCGAACTTTGGCAACCGTTACGCGACCTGGACGCCTACCCTGCTGCGCGCCGCGTACAACTACCAGTTTGCGCAGAAGGACCCCGGCGATTTCGCTCACAACCCGCACTACATCTTGCAGGTGCTGTACGACAGCATCGAGGCCATTGGCGGGGATGTGTCGGGTTACACCCGCCCACCCGTCAGGGGCGAGTAAGCCGGGTTTACTTCGTTCTTCGTCCCTTCTCCAACCAGGGGGAGGGACGGAGACACCCAGAATCACAAAACGGTCGAGGACACCTGCACCCGACCGTTTTTTATTTTAAACCAAAGTATCGCGGAGCGTATCTGAAAGTCTCAGGCTTCGGGCTGCTTCAACCACGCCCACAAATGCGTCAGATAACCGTCCGGCAGTTCCTCGTGGTTGAAAGCCGGCATATCGCCGCGCCCAACCCGCACCTGCCGGTAAAAAGCCTCAAAAGTCAGGTCAGGACGGCGCAGCGATGGCCCTCCGCGCGGGCCGCCCTCCGCCTGCGCGCCATGACAAAACGCGCAGCGCATGGTTTCCCACAATACCGCGCCGATATTTGGGTCGCCGCTTTCGGGCATAACCTGCGGCGCGAAGATAACGGCCCGCTGGCGGGGTACGGTATTTATCGCCGTTTGCTCGGAAGTGAGAAACACCGCCAGCGCCACCACAGCCGCGCCCGCAAGCGCCAGCGCCGCCGGCAGAAAACGCCTGCGCCGCGCAGCAGTTTGAGCCGGCGAGAGCGGCGCTTGTTCGCCCGCGCTTTCCGCAAATATTTCTGCCCGCCAGGGCCGCCACAGGAACATAATGCCCAGGCGCAGCAGGAAAACCGCTGCTGCGGTGAACAAAGCGTGATCGCTGTGTACACTGTGTACCACCGGAATCGTCTCTCCGGGCAGCAGCGCCGTCGTAGCAATCGGATTCCAGAGCATAAGCCCGGTAATGCCCAGGACAATCACGCCCAGCAGGATAACCAGATATTCGAGTTTGAGCGCAAAATGATAATTCGGCGGCGTGTCTCCGGCCCGCTTTAAGCCCAGATTTTCCCCTATCTGTATAACCAGACTGCGCCAGTCGCGGATGCCGGGGAACATTACCGGGCGCTGACCATAAACAAACTGGCGGTAGCCCAGCGCCAGAACATGATAGATGGCTTCCGCGATCAACAGAATGGCAAAAAAGCGGTGCAGGATACGCATACTTTCGATGCCGCCGCCCAGCACAATCAGCGTCCTCGCCCACGACTCCTCTGCGAAACGCTGCGGTAAACCGGTCAGCGTCAGTCCAAGCAGTGATGTGGTGACGACCAGGCGCTCCATGCGCTGCGCCGGAGAAAGTCTCGGCGCCGGCTGCGGCTCTGTCGGAGTCTGTGCTGCCATGCTTCACCTTCCATCCTGATGGCCGCTGAACCGCCGCCGCATACGACGGAAAAGATCAGACCCGATCAGGCCGCCAATAAGAACCAGAACAAGCGGCGTCAGCACGTCGTAAAGGCGTTTCACAAGAAAGAAAGTCGGGTGCGAATCCAGCGTGGCGGGGTAATGGCCCAGCCAGGCGGCGGAAAAATCCGCGCTCGCGTCCGGGTGGCACTGGCGGCAGGTGGTCAGCAGCGTCTCGCGGATACTGACCGAGTCGCCATCAACTGCCTGGATATTGTGAACGCCATGACAGTCGTAACAGACAGCCTTGTTGGTGATGACGTTCGGCGCTTCCTGCTCAAATAAAGCCACTGTTGAACCATGAAATTCGGTCAGGTAGCTGTTAAATACATCGGCGCTGATATTGTACCTACTCATCAATTCGGTGTCGCCATGACACTGGCCGCACAGCTCCGGCGAGCGCACCCGAAACAGGTTGGTCGCGGGATTCTGGATGTCGTGGACGCCGTGACAATCTATACACGTCGGGACATCGGGGTTAGCCTCGTCAAGCAGCGCCGTGCCATGCACACTGCCGCGATATTCCTCGAAAATTGCCCCATGACAGCGCCCGCAGGTGAGCGAAATCCGCTGTCGCGGCTCATCGGGAGGTTGAACATCATGTGCGCCATGACAGTCTATGCAGACTGCCGCTTCCAGCCGCCTCCGGCGGATGAAGTCGCCATGCACGCTGTCCTGCGCGCGGGTGTACTGCTCCTCATGGCAGTTTCGACAGATGGCATACCGTTCGATCTGAAATTCGCGCACCGACCGACTCAACGAAGCCGGGTGCGGGTAGCGGAAGTTCGGATGACAGTCGGCGCAGGCCAGCGCGCCGTCAGGGTTGGACTCGCCATGAACGGAGCGCGCCAGCATGGCGGGATCAATAGTCACGGACAGCGATTCGCCGCTGGCAAGATGCCATACCTGATCCGGCTTGGTATGACACAGCAGGCAGTAAGCATCCGAAGCCGGCGGTGGTTCATCAACACCCTCATCCTGGGCAGCGGTTATGCCAACAATCACCCCCAGCAGCAGAAAGCCAACCCCCAAAACCAGCAAACAGACCTGCGCTCCGCGCATCATGGCATTGTCTCCTGGTTTTGTGCCGCACGCCGCCCCTGACGCAGGATTACAAACGCCCCGATCAGTAAAATAAGGACGACTGCGGTGATAAGAATGATGGTGATCGGCCTGAAACCGGTATGCACTGGCCGCTCCAACCTGACGCTGATCGGCTGCGGCTCGGAGGGGGTCGCTGTGGGGGCAGGGGCTTCGGTGGGCTGGAGCAGCGCACCTGGAACGCTGAGTTCCGCCAGTGTCATCGAAGCATCGTTCAGAAGCCTGTCAACATAGGTATAGTTGTGTACCCCCAGGCTGCCGTCATTCTGGACAAAAGTGAGCGCGGCAGCTACCCGGCTGTACTTTTGACTGCCTTCGCCGGCTGCCTCAGGCTGTACGACGCTGCCCAAACGCGCCCACGCAAGGGTAAGGCGCGACCGGACGGCGGCCTGGGTATCCGCAATCAGCGATTGCAGATCAGCCGTCGTCAGCGTGTCATGGCATTTTGAACATGAGTCGGGCGGTATATCGGTATCGGCTGCCTCGCCCGGAATAACGGGCCGCCACAGATGGCTGGACAGCGGCACATCGCCAACCGGCACTTCCGGCATATGGCAGGTCACGCAGCGCGGCCCTTCCTCTGCGGCAAAATGAACCGACGGAACGCCTTCGACGCCATCAATAACCGGCAGCCCTTCAAACATTTCCAGCACCGGATGGTGAACGGGCTGAATTAAATCGGTGTTCTGATGGCAGGAAGTACACAGATCATAAGGCGCCGCGACGAGGTTAAACTCTGCTGCGACAGCCGTATGCGGGCTGTGGCAGGTGACGCAGGTCAGGCCTAACCCGGAGGAAGCCAGCGCCGCCGGCGCAGGAGGCTCGCCTTCCAGGCCGCCTTCGGCATAAATCGCGCGGATGCGCTCGGTAAAAACGTAGTCAACGCTGTGACACCGCAGGCACTCATCCCGCGCATCCGGGCTTTTCGTCAGCGTCTCCAGCGAACGCGCATGAGCCGAAGCCATCCACTCGTTAAACTGCATATTGTTCAAACGCCCGTGTCCGGTTTCGTACCACACTGCCGGGTCATCCTCTGCCAGCAGTTGAAAAACCGCCGGGTCAAGCAGGTCAGCCCCCGGACGATACCGGGTTGAGAAGGGCTGATGCGTATCCGGCTCGCTGCCCTGGCTGTGACACTGCCCGCAAACCTGGGCGTCAGGGGTCATCACAATAGCGGCATGAATTTGAGCGCGCTCGTCATCATCAATGCGCCGTCCGGCATCATCGGCGATCTTCGCGTGCAGGCTGCCCGGCCCATGACAGGCCTCACACTGCACGCCGTCATCTCTCCACCGTTCGCGTTCGGTGTCTAACCCGGTTGTGTGGCAGCCGGCACAGTTCCGCATCCAATCATATTCCGGCGCCGGCCAGGTTTCGGCCAGGGTATAGGACCGCCAGGTTTGCGCGGTAGTATCCCACTCCGCCGGCAAGACCATGTAACCGCCGTTTTCCGACCTGTAGACATAACGCTGGATATAACGCCCCGCGCCCACAGCATAAACGATGTCGTTTTCCGCAAAGGGGCGCGGCACGTCCTCACCTGGGAACTGCACGATACGCACATCTTCGCCCGTGCTGAAATCGGCCAGAATGCCGCTCCGGTTTCGGCTCACATCCTGGAGTGCCAGCGCGTGCGGGGTTTGAGCATGATCGCGGGCAAGCGAGCGGTGGCAGTCCCGGCAGTCACCCGCTCCAATATAACCGGCTTCTCTAACCGCATCCTGAGCGCGGGCGGGATGGGCGCGAACAAAAATTAGGATGCCGAGGGTAATGCAGCCCAGCGTGTAAAGCAGCAGTCCGCGAACAATGGCGCGACGCATATCAAGTTCCCCAGATCATCAGGAAAACACCGAAAGGTTATTATTCCTTCCCAATACCTCGACCACCCGTCCTATTGTAGTTTACAGGTCGGCGGCCGCAATCATCCAACGGGATGATTCGTAATCATCCTGCTGAACGATGTGATGGTTTTATAATTCAGCTATGATGTTCGCCAATTCGATTTATTAGCTGGCCTCTTTGGTTGTTACCCATCCGGGACGGCAGAGGAAGATAGAATGGAACGGCTGCGAAGATTCCTTCCCCGTCGTAGTGAAAATCTCTCTATCCAGGACCTGCTGCCATTAGCTCTCGTCTTTTTGGGCCTTGCTGTCGTGCTGCTCGGCCTTCCCCCCGCCTGGGAATACACCAATTCACCGGCCTTTTGCGGCGTCACCTGCCATACCATGCCGCCGGAATACAGCACGTATCTGGTTTCGCCGCATTCCCGCATTTTGTGTGTGGACTGCCACATCGGGCGCGACCTGCTGCTGGTGCAGTTTGTTCGCAAATCAGGCCATATGCGCCTGCTGGTGGATACCGTCCTGCAAAACTATGAATTGCCGATCCGTTCGGCGGAAATGCGCCCCGCGCGCGAAACCTGCGAGCTGTGCCACTCGCCGGAAAAATTCTCTGACGACAGCCTGCGGGTCATCCACAGCTACGAAAACAACCGCACCAACGACCCCTACAGCATCTACCTGTTAATGCATACCGGCGGCGGCAGCGCGCGGGAAGGGCTGGGGCGCGGTATTCACTGGCATGTCGAGAACAAAATCCGTTATATCGCCCTGGACAAAGAGCAGCAGGAAATCCCCTGGGTGCGCGTCGAAACAAACGACGGCAGGGTTGTGGATTACAACGCCATCAATTCGCCGGTTGATATTGATAATCTTGAGCAGTACGAAATTCACGTGATGGACTGTATCACCTGCCACAACCGCATCTCCCATCTGCTCAAACCTCCCAATCGGGCGGTTGATACGGCGCTCACACGCGGCGACATTTCCCGCGATATTCCCTTCATTCGCACCCGCGCCATCGAGCTGCTGTCCGCGCCGTACACCAGTACGGAAGCGGCGTCCCAGGCTATCGCCTCGCTAGATGCCTATTACCGCGACAACTATTCCGACTTCTACACCCAGGGGCAGCAGCAGATTGCCGATGCCATCACGGTGCTGCAAACGCTGTATCAGGAAAGCAACTACCCGGAGCAGATGCTCAGTTGGAACACACATCCGAACAATACTGGACACCGCGATTCCCCCGGATGTTTCCGCTGCCACGATGGCGAGCATTTCAGTGCTGAGGGGGAAGTTATTCGCCTGGAATGTAATCTTTGCCATTCAATTCCGACCGTTGTTCGTCCGGGCGAGATTGAACCCATGCTCTCCCTAGCCACTGGCATTGAGCCGTCGTCCCATCTGGACTCGACCTGGATCAGCCGCCATTCGACGGTATTCGACGCAAGCTGCGCGAACTGCCATACCACAGCCAATCCGGGCGGCATTGATGACCGTAGTTTCTGCTCCAACAGCGGCTGTCATGGCGTCGAGTGGCGCTACGCGGGCTTTAATGCTCCAGGGCTGGCAACCATGCTCGGTATTTACCAGGTGAAGGCCGCGCCCCTGCTGGCGGACTTCGAGGGAACCCCGACGTACAACATCCTTCAACCGCTTTTCACGCAGGAATGCGGCGCGTGTCACGGGCCGGTTCCCACAAAGGGGCTGCGGCTGACCGATTATGCAAGCCTCGTGGCCGGCAGCGAAAGCGGCCCCGTCGTTGTCCCCGGTTCGCCAGATACAAGCCGTCTGATCGAAGTACTGAAAGACGGCCATTTTGCCCCGGTCACAAAACATCAGCTTGATCTTCTCAGCGCATGGATCGCGGACGGCGCTCCAGAGTCGTGAAACCTGCCCCCTTTTCGGCGCGCAGAGAAGCCGGTCACGGCTTGAATAAGGAGCGGCGGTGCAGAACGCGCCATCACCGCTCTTTTTGTGCGATTTGCCCCAAAATCACGCTGATTTTGCCGCTTTATTTGTGAACATTGACAGATAATGTGTCGAATCGGCTCGCACTGCCGCTATACTACAAACTCAAACATCCTCGTGCCAGTGTTGCAGCATACCGGGCTGTTTTAACATTTCCAGAAACCCGAAAGATTTGATAAGGAAACACACACTATGAACACATCCGACTTCATCGCCCTGGAAAAGCAGTATAACGCGCACAACTACAAACCGCTGGATGTGGTGCTGGAACGCGGCCAGGGAATCTGGGTATGGGATGTGGAAGGCCGCCGCTACCTGGATTTCCTGAGCGCCTACTCGGCGGTCAACCAGGGACACGCCCACCCGCGCATTTTGAAAGCCCTGGTCGAGCAGGCCTCGCGCCTACCCCTGACCTCGCGCGCCTTCCGCAACGACCAGCTTCCGCTGCTGGCCCAGGAACTGTGCGAAATGACCGGCTGCGAGATGATGCTGCCGATGAACACCGGCGCTGAAGCCGTCGAAACCGCGCTGAAGGCCGCCCGCAAATGGGGGTATCAGGTTAAGGGCGTGCCGGAAAACCAGGCCGAAATCATCGCCTGCGCCGGCAACTTTCATGGGCGCACCATCAGCATCATCAGTTTTTCCACCGAACAGCAGTACCGGGAAGGTTTCGGCCCCTATACGCCGGGGTTCGTCACCATCCCCTACGGCGACGCGGCGGCGCTGGAAGCGGCCATCACGCCGAATACGGTTGCCTTTGTGGTGGAACCCATCCAGGGTGAAGGCGGCGTCATCATCCCCCAGGAAGGTTATTTGCGGCAGGTGCGCGAAATCTGCACGCGGCACAATGTCCTGCTCATCACCGACGAAATCCAGACCGGCCTGGGCCGCACCGGGCGACTTTTCGCCGCCGATTGGGAAGGCGTTCGGGCGGATATGGTCACAATCGGTAAGGCGCTCTCCGGCGGTTTTTATCCGGTATCAGCCGTTCTTTCCAGCCGGGAAATTTTGGGCGTGTTTAAACCCGGCGATCACGGCTCAACCTTCGGCGGCAATCCCCTGGCGGCGGCGGTTGCCCGCGAGTCCCTGAAAGTCCTGGCCGAAGAAGGTCTGATCGCAAACGCCGCCACCCAGGGCGAATACCTGCTGGGCCGTTTACGGCGTGTCGAAAGCGAACATATCAAGGAAGTGCGCGGGCGCGGCCTGCTCATCGGCGTGGAATTAACGCGCGAAGCCGGCGGCGCGCGCCGTTTTTGCGAGGCGCTGCAAAAAGAAGGGCTGCTGTGCAAGGAAACGCACGAAACGGTCATTCGTTTCGCGCCGCCGCTGGTTATCTCCCGCGAGGATATTGACTGGGCAATGGAGCGCATCGAGCCAATTTTGATGATGGCCTGAACCTGAAACACCTTCTCTCAGTAAAAACTACATGGGCAATATCTGGTCAAATACCGGTTATTGTGCTAAATTTTATTCGGCTGAGCGTAATAAAAAAGTCCCTTCAACTTACAGCTTTACATTACGCTTGGCCGCGCTGCATTACAGGTTATTGTGAAAGGATTTGGAGATGCGTAGAGTTCTAACCTATTTTAGCTTGGCGATGGTTGCGTTAATCGTCGCTGTGGCGCCTGCCGCTGCCCAGGATACCACTTTCCGCTGGGGCGCTTTCGGCAATCCGGTTCAGCTCGACCCGGCATTGGTCACAGATGGCATTTCGCTCAACGTCACCAACCAGGGCTGCGAAGCTCTGGCTTCCTTCGTCGGCTCGACCACCGAGGTAGAACCCTGGCTGGCCGAAAGCTGGCAGGTGAGCGACGATGGTTTGACCTGGACTTTCAAACTGCGCGAAGGCATCACCTTCCACGACGGCACGCCTTTTAATGCCGAAGCCGTGAAGTGGAACTTCGACCGCTGGCGTCTGTCCGATCATCCGCAGCACCTCGATGAAGAAGGCCAGGTTTACGAGTATTACGAAGCGCAGTTCGGTGGTTTCGATGATGCCTCCCTCATTACCGACGTGCAGGCTACCGGCGAATACGAAGTCGTCATCACCCTGTCGCAGCCGATGGGCGCGTTCCTGAACAACCTGGCGATGTCAAACTTCCAGATCGCCAGCCCTACTGCCGTTGAGGCCGCCGGCGCTGCTTATGGCACGCCGGAAGTCGGCTACGTCTGCACCGGCCCGTTCAAGTTCGTTGAGTGGGTGCCGGATGTCCAGGTCGTGATGGAACGGTACGAGGGTTACTGGGCCGAAATTCCGGGCAATGTCACCCGCATTGAATACAAGGCTATCCCGGATAACGCCGCGCGTTTTGCTGCCCTCCAGGCCGGCGAAATTGACGGCTTCGAACAGCCCAATGTCGAGGACATCCCTACCATCGAAGCCAGCGATAATATGTATATCGTCTATCGCCCGTCGTTCAACACCTTCTATCTGGCCTTCAACTACCGCATCCAGGAATTCCGCGATCCCCTGGTGCGCCAGGCGATTTCGCTGGCAATCAATCGTGAAGCCATCGTGGACGCTTTCTACAACGAAGAAGCCATGCCCGCCAACACGATGAACCCGCCCACCATTGCCATCGGCTTCAACCCGGATGTAAAGACCCCCTATGACCCCGAACAGGCCAAGGAACTGCTGGCCCAGGCCGGGTTCCCGGATGGTCTGAGCCAGGTGAACGTCCTGGGGGTGGATGAAAACGGCAATATCACCGACGAAGTAGTGGACACCATCCCGGTGCGCCTGTACTACATGCCGGTTGTTCGCCCCTACAACCCGGATGGCGAGGCGATTGCTAACGCGATGGCCGCCGACTTGGCCGCCGTCGGCATCACCGCCGAACTGACCTCCGCCGGCGACTGGTCAACCTACCTGTCCGAACGCTCGCGGGGCAACCTGCTCGGCCTGTACCAACTGGGCTGGACGGGCGACAACGGCGACCCGGACAACTTCATCGGCTACTTCTTCCACGACGTGAACAGGCCGCTGCCGCGCGAAGGTTTCTATCAGAACGAGGAAGTGGCGAAGCGGCTTCAGGAAGCGCGGGCGCTGACCGACCCCGCCACCCGTGACGCGCTGTACAAAGAGGCCGAGGCCATCCATGCCGCCGGAGCAGATCGCATCTACATTGCTCACGGCCCGGTGCCGCTGGCTTTCAGCAGCCGGGTGAGCGGTTGGGTTCCCAGCCCGTTTGGTAAAGAACTGTACAAGTACGTCACCCTGGGTTAAGGCTGCCTGCCAGAAATAGTTCATCGTTTTGGGGCAAGGCGCGCCTTGCCCCAACTTCTTTATTCTGATTGATCTGAAACGGTTTAGAGAATACAATCACGTCTTTGTAATCAGCAAGAAGTGAAACATGTCCAAGTATATTATCCGCCGCGCGCTGGAATCTATCCCCGTTATCATCGGCGTTTCCATTCTGGTATTTATGCTGCTCCGGCTCATCCCCGGCGACCCGGCAATTGCCATCCTGGGCGAGCGGGCCACGCCGGAAAATATCGCCGCTATCCGGGAACGGCTGGGACTGAACAAGCCGCTGCCGGAACAATATATCATCTGGATCGGCAACCTGCTGCAAGGCGACCTGGGTAACACGGTGCGCGGCAACATTCCGATTGCGAATGAACTACGCAGCCGCTTCCCGGCTACCATCGAACTGTCGCTGGTTGCGATCACCCTGGCGACGGTCATCGGCGTGCCGATGGGCATTTTTTCGGCGGTGCGGCGCAACTCACCGGTGGATACGGCCACCATGTTCGGGGCGCTGCTGGGCGTGTCCGTACCGATTTTTGTGCTGGGGCTGCTGCTGATTTATTTATTCGGCGTCCAGCTCAAGCTGCTGCCGTTCATCGGTCGCATTGACTCCGGCATCAAACTGGAAACCCGAACCGGCCTGTTTGTGATCGATTCAATCTTAACCGGCAACTGGGAAGCCCTGCAAAATACCCTTTCGCATCTCATTTTGCCGGCCATCACCTTATTCACCGTGCCGCTGGCGATCATCGCCCGCATCACCCGCTCATCCATGCTGGAAGTGCTTAACCAGGACTACATTCGTACCGCCCGCGCCAAAGGTCTGGGCGAACGTCCGGTCATCTTTTCTCACGCGCTGCGGAACGCCCTGCTGCCTATCGTCACCATTATCGGCTTGCAGCTTGGCACGCTGCTTTCTGGGGCGGTTTTGACGGAAACCATCTATTCCTGGCCGGGGATCGGCAAGTGGTTGTTTGATTCGATCATCGCCCGCGATTATCCTATCGTGCAGTCCGTTACGCTGATCGTTTCCCTTATTTATGTCATCATTAATTTTACTGTTGACATTCTGTACGCTCTGGTTGATCCCCGGATTCGAGTAGCCTGATGAGTACTATAACCCAGATCAAATCCTCCGAACCCGTAAAACGTCTCAATCGAGACAACGTTCGACTGGAAATGCTGCGAGACATCCTGCGCCGCCTATGGCGAAACCCCAGTGCACGGATCGGCGGGTTTCTCGCGGTTGCTTCGATTACCATTGCCATCATCGTCCCCCTGCTGGATAACTACGACGCGGTGCGCGATAACAACCTCAGCGCGCGCTACCAGCCGCCGGACTGCCTGGTGGGATGGCTCACTTCGCAGCTTAACGACGTGGAAAAACAGCCGCTAAGCGAAATGTCCTGCCAGTATCCCTTCGGCGCGGATAAAAACGGACGGGACATCATGCGCCGCGTGGGGCATGGCCTGTCGGTTTCGCTCAGCGTTGGTTTTTTTGTGGTCGGTATTTCGCTCACTATTGGCGTCGCCATCGGCCTGGCAGCAGGTTTCCTCAGCGGGTGGGTCGAAAGCGTCTCGATGCGCTCAATGGATGTTATTCTGGCGTTTCCATCGCTGCTGCTGGCTATCGCCCTGGTAACGGTCGCTGGGGCCAGCCTGACCAATGGCATGATTGCGATTGCCATCACGCAGATTCCCACTTTTGCCCGCCTCAGTCGTTCGATGGCGATTTCAATTCGTAATACCGAATACGTGATGGCCGCACGCAGCGTGGGCGCGGGGGGGTTCAGCATCATGATTTCTCACGTGCTGCCCAACAGCCTTGCCCCGCTGATCGTGCAGGCCACCCTGATGCTTGGCACGGCAGTGATTACGACGGCGGCGCTGGGTTTCCTGGGGTTGGGGCAGCAGCCGCCCTGGCCAGAACTGGGCAAGATGCTGGCCGAAAGCCAGCCGGCGCTGGCCTCCGGCAAATGGTGGGTGATGCTGTTCCCAGGCCTGACGATCATTCTGATCGTCCTGGGTTTTAACCTGCTCGGCGATGCCCTGCGCGATGCGCTCGACCCCCGGCTGCGCGGCAGCGACTGAGCCGCTCACCGGCCTGTAAACTGTGGGGGACGTTTTTCCAGGAAAGCCGCCACACCTTCCCGGTGATCGTTGGTCGCCCCGGCCAAATCCTGGAGTTCGGCTTCTTTTTCCAGCGCAGCCGCCAGATCATGGTCGAGCGCAAAATCTACCGCCTGTTTGATGTACCCGATGGTGCGCGTGGGCGCATCGGCAAAAGCGCGCGCCGTTTTGTATACCGTATCCATCAGGCTGCTGTCCGGCACGACCTCGTTAACCAGCCCAAATGTCAGCGCCTCATCCGCCGCCACGCGCCGCCCGGTAAGCATCAAATCCAGGGCGCGCGTTAAGCCGACCAGGCGCGGCAGCAGCCAGGTCGCGCCGCTGTCCGGCACAAGACCGATTTTGACAAACGCCTGCATGAACGAGGCGCTTTCGGACACGATCCGTAAATCGCAGGCCAGCGCCAGACTCATCCCTGCCCCGGCAGCCACACCGTTCACAGCAGCGATGATCGGCTTTGGCAGGCGGCGCATCAGCAGCACCAGCGGATTATAGGTTTCCCGCAGCAGTTCGCCAAAATTTACCGGCGTCCCGTCTTCCACTGCCGCCGCCAGGTCCGCGCCGGAACAAAAACCCCGCCCTGCCCCGGTCAGCACCACCGCGCGCACCGTTTCATCGTCGGCAGCCCGCGAAAAAGCGGCGATTAATTCCCGGCGCATCGTATTATTCATCGCATTCAGCCGGTCGGGCCGGTTCATGGTGATGGTCAGCACTGCGCCGTCTATCTGGTAAAGCAGCGTCTCAAAAGTCATTTTTATCCCCTCGCCTGATACAAATGCCGCATCCCACGTTTTCTATCCAATCGCAGCCAGAACTATAACAGCATTATGCCGCAAAAACACCCTGCCCCATCCTGGTCAACTGCCAACGCCGCGCTTGGGATTCGTTTCCGAACGGAGTAGACTTATACGGGCGTGTTTGTCCCGGCGGAAGCCGCCGAATAAGACCCATAAAAAATTGAGGAGGGCATGTGAAACGCATTGCCGTTTTAACGAGCGGGGGCGACGCCCCCGGCATGAACGCGGCTATTCGCGCCGTCGTGCGAACCGGCGTCGCCAGAGGGTGGGAAGTCTACGGCGTCGAACAGGGTTACAGCGGCCTCATCGCCGGCAGTATGCGGCCAATGGGCGCGCGCGATGTCAGCAGCATCATCCAACTGGGCGGCACGATTCTCGGCAGCGCCCGCTGTCCTGAGTTTAAAACCGAAGAAGGACGGCTGCGCGCCATCCGTGAACTGCGGAAGCGGGATATTGACGGCTTGGTGGTAATCGGCGGCAACGGATCGCAAGCCGGCGCTTTCGCCCTTTCCGAAATGGGCTTTCCGGTCGTCGGTGTCGCCTCGACCATTGACAACGACCTCTACGGCTCGGAAATTACCATCGGCGTGGATACCGCCCTGAATATCGCCCTGGAAGCCATCGACCGCCTGAAAGTCACCGCTTCATCGCACCAGCGCGCCTTTTTAATCGAGGTCATGGGGCGCGACTGCGGTTATCTGGCGCTGATGAGCGGAATCGCCGGCGGCGCGGAGGCCATTGTCATCCCAGAGGTTGAAGTCCAGCCGGCAGAAATCGCCCGCGAACTGCGCGCCGCTTACGAACGCGGTAAGGCTCATGCCATCGTCGTGGTGGCCGAAGGCGCGCAGCACGATGCCGAAGAACTGGATGAGTATTTCAAAGTGAACGAAAAGCAGTTGGGTTTTGAACTCCGCATCACCAAATTGGGACACATCCAGCGCGGTGGGCAGCCGGGCGCATTTGATCGCCTGCTGGCGACCCGGTTGGGCGCGGCAGCCATCCGCTGCCTGGAGCGCGGCGAGTACAACGTCCTGGTCGGGTTGAACAGGGGCGAAGTTACCACCACGCCACTTTCCGAAGTAATCTCCCACAAAAAAGAGATTGACCTGGATTTGATCGAACTGGCTCAGGAATTGGCACGGTAGCCAATTGAAGCCCTGAATATCGTTATATCTGTAAGGAGCTAAACGTGAAAATCGCCATTGTCACCGACGACGGCCAATCCATCAGCCGGCATTTTGGCCGCGCACTGTCCTATCTGGTCTACACCATCGAAGATGGAGCAGTTGTCCATCGAGAAGTCCTGGCTAAACCGAGCCACCACCACGCCGCAGAAGGCCATCATCATGATGAACACGAACATCATGAACATGGCCTCGGCGCAGAAGCCGACTCCAGACATAACCAGATGCTGTCGCCCATTATGGACTGCGAGGTAGCGATTGTGCGCGGCATGGGGCGAGGCGCGTACCTCGCTTTTGAACAGGCCGGCATCCGGGCATACATCACGACCATCGCAAATCCTGATGAAGCCGTTCGTGCCTATCTGGATGGCACGCTCACCAATCATCTCGAAAAGCTGCATTAGCAGCCCTGCGGCGTTCACCCTTGAAATTAACGTCGCCTGTAATATAATGAATCTATCATGGGCGTGAAATAGTCTCGATGTGGAGGCAGTAGCGAGAAGGCGCATTGGTCAAACGTGAAAACCGGCTGTTAACGACTTCGCAGACGGGGTGGCGGAACCCCCACGTCCACAGGTAGCAAAAAGCCCCTTGCAAGAAGGGGCTTTTGACTCCCGCGTTTCGTCATTCAATCCGGCGTTCGATCTCCGGCACCATGACCCGGTGACGTTCGGCCAGGGCGGCCAGGTGATAAAGCAGCCGGTCTATATGCTCCGGCTGGCTGTGTTTGCCCAGCACAAACCGCATCTGCCCCATCAGCCGGTCGGGGTCTATGCCCATCGCTACCAGCACGTGGCTCGGCTCCTGCTGGCCGGTCGTGCAGGCGCTTCCCCCGCTGGCCCCGATGCCAACTTCATTCAAGTCCAGCAAAATCGAATCGCCGTTCAGCCCTTTCATAGCGAAGCTGGTATGCCCCGGCAGGCGTTCGGTCGGGTGTCCCGTCAGCGCCGCCTCCGGGATGGTCGCCAGCACACGCTCGATCAGCATATCGCGCAGGGCAGCCAGCCGCGCGGCAGTTTCCTCGCGTTCGGCTTCGGCCAGCCGCAGCGCCTCCGCCAGCCCCACGATCAGCGCGACCGGTTCGGTTCCGCTGCGGCGGTGCGACTGCTGCCCGCCGCCGACCATCTGCGCTTGAAGCGGCACAGCGCGCCGCACATACAGCATGCCGATACCTTTCGGCCCATAAAACTTGTGTGCCGAAAGGCTCATCAGGTCAGCATTGAGCGCCTTCACATCCAGCGGCAGGCTGCCAGGAGCCTGCACTGCATCGGTATGGAACGGAATACGCCGCTCGCGCAGCGCAGCGCCGATTTCCGAGATCGGGTTCAGGCTTCCGACTTCGTTATTCGCGTAAATCACGCTCGCCAGTATCGTATCGTCGCGCGCGGCCTCCAATACCTGCCCAGCGGTCACGCGGCCAAATTCATCCACCGGTAGAAAAGTCACCTCAAAGCCGTCATCGGCCAGTTCTTTCGCCACGTCCAGGACGGCATGGTGTTCAGCCGCCGTCGTGATGATATGGCTGCCCCGGCCACGCGCCCGCATCGCCCGCGCCACGCCTTTCAGCGCCAGGTTGTCGCTCTCCGTACCGCCGCTGGTAAAGACGATCTCGGCAGGCGCGCAGTTTAATACCGCAGCGGCGGCTTCGCGCGCCGTGTCCAGCGCCAGTTTTGCAACTTTACCGGCCCGGTGCAGGCTGGAGGGGTTGCCAAACTGCGCCGTCCAGTACGGCATCATCGCCTCCACGACACGCGGGTCGGTCGGCGTCGTCGCGCTGTGGTCGAGATAAATAAAATCCGGATTCATCGTTATACCCTCATCGGCTCATCCGGCTGGCGGGCATTTCGGTTATCGGCAGCGCGGACGCCGCGTCGGCGCGGTAATGCGCTCCCCGGCTGACGCGGTTGCGCTGCGCCGAAAACGTGACGATGCGCGCCACCTGCACCGCGTTACGCAGCCCCACCAAGGCATCGTTCAACCGCTGGCTGCGGTAAAATTCCTCGATTTCGTGCCACAGATGGCGCAGTTCGCGCTCGGCACGCGCCAGGCGTTCCGCCGTCCGCACCAGGCCGACGTAATGCCACATCACGTTTTTAATGGTGGTCATGTCCACCTCGATCAAGGCCGGGTCCGGCTCGCTGTCCCCCCGGTAGACCCACCCCGGCACGCGGGCATCATCCACCGGGTCACGCCGCCGGGGCAGGATATGGCGCGCCGCCCGGTCGCCCCAGACCAACCCTTCCAGCAGGCTGGTGCTTGCCAGCCGGTTCGCGCCATGCAGCCCGGTGCAGCTTACTTCGCCGACGGCATACAGCCCTTCCAAGCTGGTCTGCCCCCATTCATCGGTCAGGATGCCGCCGCAGAAGTAATGCGCGGCAGGAACAACCGGAATCAGATCGCGCGTTACGTCCAGCCCGTACTGGGCGCAGTTGGCCGCCAGCAGCGGAAAACGGCTGCGAATAAAATCGGCGGGGTGTTTGCTGGCGATGTCCAGGTAGACGTGTTCGTAACCGTGTTCCAGCATCTCGGTATGGATGGCGCGCGCCACCACATCGCGCGGCGCTAAATCCTTCCATTCCGGCGCATAATCGGCCATAAACGGGCGGCCATCCGGCGTCAGCAGCACCGCCCCTTCGCCGCGCACCGCCTCGCTGATGAGCAGGTTCGGCGCGCCCCGCACGCTGAGCGTAGTCGGGTGGAACTGCACGTATTCGGCGTTAACGACCCGTGCCCCGGCGCGCCAGGCCATCGCCAGCCCATCGCCGCGCGCGCCCTTTGGATTGCTGGTGTTGCGGAAAATCTGCCCCAGCCCGCCGGTCGCCAGAATGGTCTGCCCGGCCAGAACGCGGTTTACTTCCCCGGTTTTACGATTCAGCACATACGCGCCATGACAGGTGATCGGCCCATAAACCGCCAGCGGGTCAAGCGCATGATGCGGAAACGTAATCAGGTCAACCGCCGTGTGGTGGGTGAGCAGCGTGACGTTGGGGCGCTCGGCCAGCGTTTTGAGCATCCCGTTGATAATGGCCGCGCCGGTCTGGTCGCCGACGTGCAGAATCCGCCGGGTGCTGTGCGCGCCCTCCAACCCGTAGACCAGTTCGCCATCGTCGGTGTGGTCGAAACTCACGCCGCAGCGTTCGATTAACACAAAGCGCACCAGTTCCGGCCCTTCTTCGGCCAGGATGCGCGCCATATGCGGGGAACTCAGCCCCGCCCCGGCCTCCAAAATGTCCCGAACCAGCAGATCGGGCGAATCGTCCAGGCCGCGCGTGACGATGCCGCCCTGCGCCCAGGTTGAAGCTGTGTCGGAAGCCTCGGCAGCGCGGGTGATGATGATAACATCATGCGCCGGATCATCGCTGAGGTGCAAAGCCGCCGCCGCCCCGGCGATGCCGCAGCCGATAATGAGTGTGTGGGTGCGAAGATTGTTCATTCCATTTCGCTACTTTGGTATGGCAAGCATCCGGTCGAGCGCCAGTTTGGCATTCCGGCGGATGTCCGGCGGCACGGTGATCGGGTTAACGACTCGGCCTGCCGCCAGGTTTTCCAGCACGTTCGCCAGGTCAATCGGGCTAATGCGGTACATGGTGCTGCACAGGCACGAAAACGGCGACAGCGATTCCACCATTTTGTCCGGGTGAGCATTCTTCAGGCGGTTGACCAGGTGAATTTCCGTGCCGACAGCCCACTTGCTGCCCGGCAGCGCGTTTTCCACCATTTTGATGATGTAAGCCGTCGAGCCGATATAATCGGCTTTGTCCACCACCTCCATCGCGCATTCAGGATGCACCAGGATATGAACATCGGGATGATGCCGCCGCCACAGATCAACATGCTCCGGGCGGAACTGCTGGTGAACGCTGCAATGCCCCTGCCACAGAATGATCCGCGCGCCGCGAATCTGGCCGTCGGTCAGGCCGCCGTAGGGTTTGAAGGGATTCCACAGCACCATCTGCTCCAGCGGTAAACCCATCCGTTTGCCCGTGTTGCGCCCCAGGTGTTGGTCAGGGAAGAAAAACACCTTCTCACGCTGCGCGAAAGCCCATTCCAGCGCGCCGCGCGCATTCGACGATGTGCAGACCGTCCCGCCGTTTTCGCCTACGAATGCCTTTAGGTCGGCGGTGCTGTTCATATAGGTGATCGGTGTGATGATATTGGCCGGGTTATCGCCCAGCACATCTTCTAGCTCCACCCAGGCGCTTAACACCTGTTCCAGGTTCGCCATATCGGCCATGCTGCATCCGGCCTGCATGTTCGGCAGAATCACGGTCTGGTCATCGCGCCCCAGGATGACGGCGCTTTCCGCCATGAAGTGAACGCCGGCGAACACGATGTATTTAGCGGCCACCTTCGCACCTTCCCGGCTCAACTGGTAGCTGTCGCCCTGAAAATCGGCAAACTGTATCACTTCATCGCGCTGGTAATGGTGTCCCAGGATAACGACCTGATCGCCCAGGACGCGCCGCGCCGCCCGGATACGTTCGATGGCCGCTTGTTCCTGTTCGATCAGCGTTTCATGATCGGTCATGACTGCGGATGAAATCACGTTTTCCATCATTAACTCCCCTACATCACACCCGTGTGATTTTCATAGACAGGTCAAGCGCCGGGGCGGAATGGGTGAGCGCGCCGACGCTGATAAAATTCACGCCGGTTTCGGCAGCTGCCCGCACCCGTTTGAGGCTCATATTGCCGGAGGCTTCCAGCGGCACGCGCCCCGCCGCCAGACGGACGGCAGCGCGCATTTGCTCTTCGTCCATGTTGTCCAGCAGGATGCGGTCTACACCCAACGACAGCGCCTCGCGCAGTTCATCCAGCGTGCGTACCTCAACCTCAATCAGCGCATCGCGGGCGGGCAAATAGGCGCGTACCGCGTTCACCGCCGGCGTGATCCCCCCCGCCCCATCAATATGATTGTCCTTCACCAGCACCATATCATACAGGCCAATCCGGTGATTTTGCCCGCCGCCCATCCGCACCGCATATTTTTCCAGCGACCGCCAGCCCGGCGTCGTTTTGCGCGTATCCAGGATGACCGCCCGTGTGCCTTGCACAGCAGCGACAAACTCCGCCGTCAGGGTAGCAATTCCGCTGAGACGCTGGACGAAATTCAGAGCGACTCGTTCCCCGGTCAGCACCGAGCGTCCGGGGCCGGTCACTTCGGCAGCGACGGTCCCGGCAGCGACTCGCTCGCCGTCCTGGGCATAAAACGATACGGTCACGTTTGGGTCTACCTGGCGGTAAACCATCTCGACCAGCGGCAGGCCGGCCAGCACGCCGTCGGCTTTCGCCCGCAAATGCCCGCACAAACGAACTTTAGCGGGAATCGTCGCCAGCGAAGTAATGTCCCCGCGCTTGCCCAGGTCTTCGGCCAGCGCCATTTTGATAAGCTGTTTGGCTGCGGACTGCTCAAACATGGTTATATCGGAGAGGGCTTTCGCCTCCTCCACCTTTTCACCTGCTTATTTATTATAATCATAAGAGATAATAGGAGCGTGAGCAACAGCTCAACCGCTCCTATAATATGCCGTCAGCCGAGTTTCTCCAACGGCTGCGGACGCTGGCCGAACGTCACAGCTGGCCCGGCGACTGGCGCGGCCCAGCGAACGGCGTTAGCGATCACCCGCAGCACTTCCGGCTGGTAGTAGGTCGGGTGGGTTTCGTGGCCGGGGCGGAAGTAGAAAATTTTGCCGCGCCCGCGTGTATAACAGCACCCGCTGCGGAACACCTCGCCGCCCTGGAACCAGCTTACAAACACCAGCTCGTCCGGCGACGGTATATCAAAAAATTCGCCGTACATCTCCTCGTGCGGAATCTCGAAGTATTCCCCCAAACCCTCGGCAATCGGGTGTCCTGGCGATACCACCCAGATGCGCTCGCGTTCGTTGGCTTCGCGCCATTTCAGGTCGCAGCTTGTCCCCATCAGCCGTTTGAAGATTTTCGAGAAATGCCCAGAATGCAGCACGATTAACCCCATGCCTTCCAGCACACGCCGCTGAACCCGGTCAACGATGGCATCCTGCACATCGTCATGTGCCATGTGTCCCCACCAGATCAGCACGTCGGTTTCGGCCAGCACCGTTTCCGTCAGGCCGTGTTCGGGTTCGTCCAGCGTGGCCGCGTGCGCCTGCATCCCCTGATCGCGCAAGAAGCTGACAATCGGCTGGTGCAGCCCCTCCGGGTAAACCTGCTGCACTTTATCATGGGTTCTTTCGTGGCGGCCTTCATTCCATACTGTCACGCGCAGAGTCATGTTAAAGATCCTTTGATGACCAGAAGCACCAGAGGGGCGATTGTAGCGCGATTGGTGATAGAAAGCATGTGGATAACCGCTCTCATACAGGTTACACTAGAAAAAATGCATTTCGGTCGTTCACATCAACCAAATTCAGAGGAGTTCTCAATCATTATGGCTCGTATACGCACGCTGATTATGGGCGCAGCCGGTCGCGACTTCCACAACTTTAACACCTTTTTCCGCGACAACGAACAATACGAAATTGTCGCCTTCACGGCCACGCAAATCCCCGGCATCGAAGACCGCCTTTACCCCACCGAGCTGGCCGGCAGCCTGTATCCCCAGGGCATCCCGATTTATGATGAGCGCGACCTGCTCAACCTGATTCGTGACCGGCAGATCGAACAGGTCATCTTCGCCTACAGCGACATCTCTCACGAATATGTGATGCACAAAGCGTCGCAGGTGCTGGCCGCCGGGGCGGACTTCCGGCTGATGGGTACGGCTGCCACCCAGATCAAAAGCAGCAGGCCGGTCGTATCGGTCTGCGCGGTGCGTACCGGCAGCGGCAAGAGCCAGACCTCGCGTTATGTCGTCGGCGCTTTGCAGTCGTTCGGCTACCGCGTCGTGGCCGTGCGCCACCCCATGCCCTACGGCAATCTGGTCGCGCAGTCAGTACAGCGATTCGCCGAGTATGACGACCTGGATGAATACGAATGCACCATCGAGGAGCGCGAAGAATACGAGCCGTACATTGACCGAGGCGCGGTCATCTACGCAGGTGTGGATTACGGCGCGATTTTGAAAAAAGCCGAAGAAGAAGCCGACGTAATCGTCTGGGATGGCGGTAACAACGACCTGCCCTTCTACCGCCCCGACCTGCATATCGTCGTCGTAGACCCGCACCGCCCCGGCCACGAGATCGCTTACCATCCCGGCGAGGCCAACCTGCGCTCAGCCGATGTGGTACTCATCAACAAAGTAGATACTGCTGACTATGCGAATGTCCGCAAAGTGCGCGAAAATATCCAGGCTGCCAACCCTGGCGCGGTTATTCTGGAGGCCGCCTCGCCGCTGTTCGTGGACAACCCCGCCGCCATTCGCGGCAAGCGCGTGCTGGTGGTCGAGGACGGCCCGACGCTGACTCATGGCGAAATGGCCTACGGAGCAGGCGTCATTGCGGCGCAGCGTTTTGGCGCGGCAGAAATTATTGATCCCCGCCCCTTTGCCGTCGGCTCGATTGTGGACACCTACAATAAATATCCCACCACCGGCCATGTGCTGCCGGCGATGGGTTACGGCGCGAAACAGATGGCCGAACTGGAACAGACCATCAACAGCGCCGACGCCGATCTGGTCATCGTCGCCACGCCAATTGACCTACGGCGCGTCATCAAAATCAAGCTGCCGATGGAGCGCGTCCGCTACGAACTCCAGGTGGTCGGCACGCCAACCCTGGAAGACCTGCTGCGCGAAAAATTCGGCTGATCGAACGGCGGCTAGTCATGTCTGCAAACGCTGTTACTTCCTAGGAAAGCCGCGCGCTGCTCCCCGCTCCCCTGAATTCGGGGGAGCGGGGCGGGGGTGAGGGGGGTTCCTCTAATATGAGGTTTCCATATCAAAAATGCCGTTTTCTTTGGCGCGGTGCAGCGCCCAACGGTAAAAAAACCACGAAAAAACCAGCAGCATCAGCGTGATCGCCGCCAGGATGCCGGTCAGTTCCAGGTCAGAAAAGCCCGATAAAGTGGGGAACTTCGCCGCATTCGGGCCGAGGATGGCCCGCCGCGCCAGTTCCAGCCAGTACGTCACCGGGAAGGCAAAACCAATCGGGCGCAGCCAAGCCGGCAGCACGTCCAGCGGGAAAATCGCGCCGGTGAACAGGTATAACGCGCCGGAAATCGCATCCCCTAGCGACCAGAAGTGCCGCGCCAGCATCAGCGTCAGCGAGCCGACCACCATACCGATAGCCGCCAGCGACAGAACCCCCAGAATCGTGCTGGCGAGCAGCATCGGCCAGTTAATCGCGCCGATGGAAATCGGCAGTTGGAATGCGATGATACCGAAGCCGATGGTAATCAGCACCGAGATCAGGCCGATGATGAGCCGTGCTACCCCACGTCCCATCAGGTAAAAATAACCGTCCATCGGCGTCGTGTAAAGCTGGCGCAGCGTGCGGTAATGTTCGCGGTCGTCAATGACCGACCAGCTTACGCCCGTAATCACCTGCCCCACCAGGATATACAGCGCGTTACCCAAGTAGATGTAAGCGAAAATCGGTTCTTGCAGCGCGCCGTTGGTGATAACGCTGTACATCACCACCAGAATCAGCACGCTGGTGACGGGGCGGACGATTGAATAGATGGCGAACAGAAACGGGTCGGCCCAGTTCGACTCGATCTGCCAGCCCAGCCAGGCCGCCGTGATGAACGTTCGCAGTCGGTTGCTGCGCCGAACGAACGGCGTATCCAGAAAGCTGCGTGTGATGGACATGCTCACCTCCTGCGTTCGATCAGGCGGCCTTCGCGCCGGCCAATTTCTTCGAGTTTAGCCAGCATCTTGATCGCGCCATAGATGAAAACGACGGACAGCACCAGCAGGATTATCAGTTCAACTTCAACCGATAAAAACCCCAGCGTTGGATCCCCGGCGAAAATGAGCTGCCGCATCGCATCCAGGCCCAGCGTCAGCGGGATGACCGAAGCGAAGGTCGCAATCCAGAAGCCCATTGCCTTGACCGGGAAGTAAAAGCCGGACGCCAGGTAAATCGGCTCTTGCAGCAAATTGGAGATGTGCCAGGCTTCGCGCCCGGCAGCCAGAAAGATCGAAGCGAACATCATGCCCATGCCGTACAGGGCGGCCATCGTCACCACAAAAATCAACACCAGCAGCGGCAGGCTGGCAATCTGGTAGCTGACGTTGAACAGAAACGAACAGACGCCCAGGATGATAACCGCGCGTGTGGCCGTCATCAGAATGCCACCGACCGCCATACCCAGCAGAATCGCCATCAACGGGCCGGGCGAAACCACGTATAACTCTAAATTGCCCCCGTCTTTGTCCCAGTAAAGCTGGCTTGCCATCGCCCACAGCACGTTCAGCCAGAAGGCCGTCATTGCGCCGCCCAGCACGACAAAACCGGTGTAGGCTTCCGGCGCGCCAATGGCCCGGTAGACGAACACATAGGACGCCGTACCCATCAGCGGCAGCACGGTTTCAAAAAACAGCCAGCTTTTTTCCCGCGTAGAGCCAATGATGCGCGGATAAGCCCGCGCCCAGATGGTGTACCAGAATAACCGGAGGCCGGTCGCTTTCTGCACGCGCTCAGCCGGCAGCATGTTCGCCCTCCGCATGATGCGACGTGTCCACGTCCAGACGGCGACCCACCAGATCAACGAACACGTCTTCCAGGGTGGGTTCGCGCTTTTCCAGCGAAATCAGGCTGGAGCCGCGCCGCGTCAGGTGCGCCAGCACGTTCGACAGCACATCTTCCTGCGCCAGTATGAGGTTCAGTTCGGTATGGCCGTTCTGCTCGACGATGGTGGCCTGCCGAACGCCCGGTACAGCTTCGATCATGGCGTCACGGCTGGGTTTAGGCCCCAGCGGCCCCACCTTCAGGTTAAAAATCGCCTCGCGCTGGAGGCGGTGCTTAAGGTTTTCCGGCGTATCGCAGGCCAGCAGCTTTCCCCGGTCAATGATCGCCAGCCGATCGCACAGCTCGTCCGCTTCTGCCATGTAGTGCGTCGTCAGCAGCACCGTCCGGTCAGGGTGATCGTGCATCCATTGTTTGACGAAGCCGCGCACGTCACGCGCAGCGGTTACGTCCAGCCCTAAAGTCGGTTCGTCCAGGAAAACAACATTGGGATCGCTGATAAAACCGCGCACAAAATTCATTTTCTGGCGTAAACCGGTGGAAAGGTCGGAAATTTTTGTGCGTTTGCGGTCGGCAATGCCGACAACCTCCAGCAGCGCGTCAATCCGTTTGCGGGCGGTGACATTGTCCAGCCCGTAAAACCGCGCGAACATCCACAGGTTTTCCTCAACCGTCAGCAGCCCGTAGCCGCTGGTTTCGCCGCCGCTGACCATACTAATACGCCGCCGGATTTCCTGGACATCGCGGGTCACATCCAATCCTTCGACCCGCCCCACGCCGCTGCTCGGCAGCAGAAGTGTCGCCAGGATTTTAATGACGGTGGTTTTCCCTGCCCCGTTCGGCCCTAGCAGGCCAAACAGCTCGCCGCGCCGGATTTCCAGGTTAACACCGTCCAGCGCCACCAGTTGTTTTGCATCCCCCTTTCGTTTTGGGCCGCGCAGCCGATACACGCGCCCCAGGTCATTAGTCTCAATAGCCAGATTTGTATCCATATGGTTCATCTTCCCCCGCGCGCGGACTTTATGGGTTCACAAGGGTTCAGTCGGGTTTGTCTCTATTCTATAGTGAGCTGTGAAGAAATCAAGACCTTAATGATAGCACGTCCGTTCTAATCCGTCAATGCGTGATACTTCACACATGAATATATGACGTTCTTTACTGGCAGTGAGGGGTAAAAACCCTTAAGGTGAGGATACAGATCAATTGCTGTCTTAATTTCGAGGGTGTTTGTATGACTATAGGAAGAATAACCATCAATCAAGACCACTGTAAGGGCTGCACCCTTTGCTCCACTGTATGTCCCCAAAATGTAATTTTTATGGCCGAGAATCAACTTAACGCAAAAGGTTATCACCCCGCCCTGTTTGTTGACCCCGATGGCGACTGCACCGGCTGCGCCGTTTGCGCCATCATCTGCCCCGATGTATGCATCACCGTTTACCGAGAAGCAGCCAAACGAACGAAAGCGGTACAAGAGGCGGTTACAATATGACGAAAGAACTGCTTAAAGGCAACATAGCGATTGCCGAGGCCGCCGTCCGGGCCGGCCTGGAAGCCTACTTCGGATACCCGATCACCCCCCAGACCGAACTTCTCGAATATCTCTCCCAGCGCATGACCGAACTCGACCGCGTGTTTTTACAGGCCGAAAGCGAAGTTGCGGCCATTAACATGGTCTACGGCGCGGCCTGCACCGGCGCCCGTGTGATGACCTCATCCTCCAGCCCCGGCGTGAGCCTGATGCAGGAGGGCATGTCGTACATTGCCGGTTCGGAGCTGCCCTGCGTGATCGTGGATGTCATGCGCGGTGGGCCAGGGCTGGGCAATATCCTGCCTTCGCAGGCCGATTATTTTCAGGTTACGCGTTCCGCCGGGCATGGCGATTTTCACCCCATTGTCCTCGCCCCGGCCTCGGTACAGGAAGCCATTGATTTTGTAGGGTTAGCTTTCGACCTGGCCGACAAATACCGCCATATGGTGCTGCTGGCAGCCGACGGCCAAATCGGCCAGATGATGGAACCTGCCGAACTGCCCCCCATGCGCCCGCTCCAGAAAAACGTCCCCGACTGGGCGCTGACCGGCGCAAAAGCGCGCGAAAAGCGCGTTATCACCTCTCTGTACCTAAAAGGAGAGGAAGAAGAAGCCTTTAACCTGAAGATACAGAAAAAGCTGAAGCAGATCAAAAAAAACGAGCAGCGTTCGGTCGAATACGCCACCGAAGATGCCGAACTGCTCGTCATCGGCTTTGGAACAGCCGGGCGCATCGCCTACAGCGCGGTCGAGGCCGCCCGTGAAAAAGGCCTGCGGGTCGGCCTGCTGCGTCCGCAAACGCTCTGGCCTTTCCCGGAACGGCGTATTTCCGAGCTGGCCGACCAGGCGAGCGGCTGCCTGGTCGTCGAGATGAACGCCGGCCAGATGGTCGAAGATGTGCGGCTGGCGATTGGCGGCCAGATACCGGTTACGTTCTACGGTCGCACCGGCGGCATTGTACCCATGCCGGACGAAATCCTGGCTGCCATTGAAGAAAGTTACAGCCGACTTCAGATTGCGGTTTAGCGGTTTAGAGGAGGAATAGGAATGGATCTCGTGATGGCTCCCCCTGAAATGCAGGTCGTTTATGAACACCCCCGGTCATTGGCCGACGTGCCAACCCGTTATTGCCCCGGATGCACGCATGGCATCGCCCACCGGCTGCTGGCCGAAGCGATAGACGAGCTCGGCTTGCAGGAACGCGCCGTCCTGGTCGCGCCGGTCGGCTGTTCGGTATTCGCCTACGAATACTTCAACGTTGACGCCTGCCAGGCCGCGCATGGCCGCGCCCCGGCGATGGCAACCGGCCTGAAACGAATGCTGCCGGAAAACATCGTTATCACCTATCAGGGCGACGGCGATCTCGTCTCCATCGGCGCGGCGGAAATCATGCACGTGGCGGCGCGCGGCGAACGGATCACAACCATCTTCATCAACAACGCGATCTACGGCATGACCGGCGGCCAGATGGCCCCCACCACTCTGCCGGGACAGAAAACCACCTCGTCTCCCCTGGGTAGAGATACCCGCCGCACCGGCGCGCCGATTCGCATGAGCGAAGTCTTGGCGCAGTTCGACGGCGCAGCCTACATCGTCCGCCGTTCGCTGCACGATGTCGCCAACATCCGCAAAGCCAAAAAAGCCATCCTGACCGCGCTCAAAGTCCAGATGGCCGGGCTTGGCTTTAGCATGGTGGAACTGCTGTCAAGCTGTCCCACCAACTGGGGCATCGCGCCGGAAAAAGCCCTCGACTGGATTGAGCAGAATATGATCCCCCAATTCCCGCCGGGTGATTACAAAGTCCACGATGCCGTGAAAACTCTATAGGAGGCGACGATGCAGAAAGAATTTCTCTTTTCCGGTTTTGGCGGCCAGGGGGTGATGTTCGCCGGCCAGCTTCTGGCTTACGCGGCTATGGACGAAGGTCTGGAAGTAACCTGGATTCCATCTTATGGGCCGGAAATGCGCGGCGGCACAGCGCATTGTTTTGTCGTTATCAGCAACAAACCCATCGGCTCGCCTGTCACGCGCCATCCTCAGGCGGTAGTTGTTTTTAACAACCCTTCCTTCACCAAATACGAAGGCGAAGTCGCGCCCGGCGGCCTGCTGGCCGTTAACTCGTCGCTGATAAACCAGGAAAGCCGCCGCACCGATATTTCTGTGCTGCCCGTCCCGGCCACTCAGCTTGCCGACAGCCTGGGCGACCTGCGGATGGCAAACGTGGTGATGCTCGGTGCAGTGCTGGAGGTCCTCCCGGCTCTGCCGCCGGCGGCCATCCGCCGTGCGCTCGAAGCGCATCTACCCGAACGCCGCCGCCATCTTTTAGAAGCGAACTATAAGGCGCTGGAAAAAGGGGCGGAATTCGCCCGCAGCATGGTAAAATCTGCATAGAAAGTAAATGGCTTTTACGCCGCCTCTTTTGAAAAGTGGTGAACCATGCTGACTGTTGCAGATATTATGACCCCCAACCCGATCACCGTTGAACGGCAGACGCCGCTGGCCAAGGTCATCGGCCTGATGAAAGAACGCGCCTGCCGCCAGGTCCCGGTCGTTGAAGACGGCAGGGTTATCGGCATCATCACCGACCGCGACGTGCGGCTGGCGATGAACTCGCCGTTTGTCCTGCACGAGCGCCGCCAGAATCGGGAGCTGCTGCAAAACGTCATCGCCGAAGCCTGCATGACGCGCGACCCGATGACGATTGACGCTTCCGCCTCCGCCGAACAGGCCGCGCAGCTTTTACGCACCTACAAGTTTGGCGGTCTGCCTGTCGTCAGCCAGGGCAAGCTGGTCGGCATCATCACGGTGAGCGATATCCTGGGCAGCTACCTCGAACTGCTCCGGGAAAAGTCCTCGCAGCCATAAACAGCGCATCAGGGCGCGGGCAGGCCGCCGCGCCCTTCCCTTAAAATACCCCTTCATGCCGGGATAACCAGGCTTTCCAGGTCACGTGGGTAGTAGGTCAGCATCTCAACCCCATCCCCGGTAATCACAACAGTGTCCGAGTGGCGGAAGCCACCCAGTTGGGGTACGTATAAACCCGGCTCGACCGTAAAAACCATGCCGGGTTCCATCGTGGTGTTGTCCCCCCGGTCAAGGAACGGCCCTTCGTGGTAGCGCAGGCCGATGGCATGGCCGACGTGGTGTTTCCAGTATGGCATCAGGTCGTGTTTTTCATAGTAGGCGCGCACGGCGCGGTCTACCTCGGCGCAGGGTTTTCCCGGCTCCATCGCCGCCATCGCCGTATCCTGAAGCGCGACCATATGCTCAAAAAAACGACGCTGCTCGCCGGTCGGCTGGCCGATTATCATCGTGCGTTCCAGTTCCGAAACATATCCCCACACCGGCGCGGTCGCGCCCGTCACCAGCACGTCGCCGGCCTGAAAGACGATATTATTCGCCAGCGCGTGCGGAATCGCCGCGTTGCGCCCGATCTGCCCGCGATAACCGGCTATCGCGCCCTCGGCAAAGGCATTCTGCCCCCGGTAAATCGGTCCGATAGCGTCCAGCATAGCGCGGGTCGCTTCGGCGCTGGCCTGCTGGCTGACTTCCGTTTCGGTTTTGCCGGGCTTCGTATACCGCTGTAACAGCGTATGCGCCAGGTTCGCCCAGCGGCAGCTTTCGCGCAGCAGCGCCAGTTCTGCCGGGGATTTGATCGCCATCTGGTCTTCGATAAACGCCCGGATGGGGACAACCGCCGCCGCGCCAGCCTCCGACAGGCGCGGCCCGCGATAACCCAGAATCCAAGGATACCCGTCGCCGTCCGCGCCCAGGCTGCCGGTTTTCATCCCCAGACCGTCCAACGCTTCGGCCAGAACAGCCATCGGGTGGGGGTCGCCCGGATATTCCAGGTAAAACGCCACGTCATCCACTAGCGCGTTAGCCCGCGCGTGTTCCACCTCCAACCGGGGGACAAACAGCGCGCGCCGCCCCTGGGCATTCATCAAAAACGCCATCGGGCGCTCGGTCGGGATGAAGGCAAAGCCCGTGTAGTACAGGATATAGTCGCTGTCGAACAGGACAACCCCGGCCAGTTTTTCCGCCTGGACATATTCCAGCAGGCGCTCGCAGCGCCTCAGGTGTTCGGAATCGCTGATTTTCAACTGCGCTTTCGAGACGGTCATTTTCTACCCTCTTTCGCACATGCCGAATCCAAAGCGCGATTATAGCGCCGGAATCGGCAGCGCGCGCCAGCCATCAGGCCATTACACCCGCGCTCCGGCGCATCAGCCAGATGTAACCGTCCTCCAGACTCGGCTCGACCGCCTGCGCCGATGGGTACAGGGCGCCCGGCTGGCCGAGGACGCGGTACGATACCCCATCGTGCAGTTGCAGCGTGGACACCACCGCCAGGCTGCCGTTGGGCTGCTCCCCCTTGGTGGTGATCGTCCACACGTGGCCGCGCGCCTGTGTAATCAGGTCGCCCGGCGCTCCCCGGAACACCACTCGCCCCTTGTCCATCACCGCCAGATCGGAGCAGCTGTGGCTGATGTCCTCCACGATATGCGTGGATAGGATGACGGTGCAGCGCCCGGCCATCTCCGACAGCAGATTGCGAAAGCGTACGCGCTCCTCCGGGTCAAGCCCGACCGTCGGCTCGTCCACAATCAGCAGCTTCGGCTTACCCAGCAGCGCCTGGGCGATGCCGATACGTCGCTTCATGCCGCCGGAATAGGTTTTTAAACGCCGGTCAGCCACCTCGGTCAGCCGCACCAGTTCGACCAGCTCGCCGATCTGCTGCTTTCGCTCCCGGCTGTCCGTCACTCCCTTGAGGATTGCCATATAATCCAGAAATTCCCGCCCGCTCAGATTCGGGTAAAACCCCAATTCCTGCGGCAGATAACCCAGCAGGGCTTTCGCTTCCTGCCGGCCTCGCTGTGACGCCAGATCATGGCCGAACACGCGCACGCTGCCGGCGGTTGGACGCAGCAGCCCGGCGATGATACGCATGAGCGTGGTTTTGCCTGCCCCGTTGGGGCCGACCAGCCCGAACATGCCGCTGCCGATTTCCAGTTCGATGCCGTTAAGGGCATGGACTTTGCCCGCATAGGTTTTCGTCAGATTCGTGATTTCGATCATTTTGTTTCTCCTGTTCTGCCGCCTGTTACGAGAAGCCGCGCGTTTGGGTTCACGTGCGCTCAAAGCCCCAGCGCAGCCAGCCCCAGGCCAGCGCCCCAAATACGGCCAGTTCTGCCGCACCTGCCGCCGCGCTCAAAAATACGTCGCGCCCGGTGAAATGCGAAATTAACTCCGGTCGCCCAGGTATGAAGCCGGTGAAATAGTGCATCACAATGGGGGCGCGTATCGGATTCAGATAGCCCCACACGCCCTCCCCGCCCAGAAAGAGCGCGCCGCCCATGACAGCCGCCATCAGAATGAGCGCGGCGCGCCGGTTGGACAAGCCGCAGGGCAGCAGCACCGCCAGACCGCCGTTTAAGATCAGCAGCGAAACCGCGCCGATGCCCCAGATTTCCAGATACGGGCGTAGGTCGAATCCATCCAGCAGCCGCCAGAAGATGATGCCCACGCCCACCATGACGACCAGCAGCCCGGAAAGTACGCTTAACCACAGGCCGAACAGCTTGCCCAGCAGGTAAACGCCGGTCGGCAGCGGCGTGCTTTCCAGCAGGGGATAGACGCCGCTCTGACGATCTTTCGGGATCATGTCGGAAGCCAGCACTGGCAGCACACCAACCAGCGCAATACACAGCGGCCCCCAGATCATCGAGGCAAGTGTGCGACTCATGTCCGCTTTTATCTCCAGGGGAAACACCTCGACGCCGACGGTCATCCGGGCGTACTGCACGCCTTCATTCATGATTCCCCAAAATATCGCACCCATAACCAGCAGCATAACGACCATCACCAACATGGTCTTTCCGCGCCACACCAGAAAAAACTCGTAGCGCGTCACACCGGCCAGTTGAACCAGCCACCGGGTATTCATCGCCCAACGTCCCGCCAGCGCAGCCAGCCCCAGGCCAGCGCCCAGACCGCCGCTAATTCTGCCAGGCCGGCCAGGATGGTATCGCGCACCATCTCCGGCGGAACCATCAGCGCGGCGCTTTCGATGCTCAGGCCGGCCTCGGCCTGCACGTTAAACAGATAGCGGTTGATGATGGGCATTCGCAGCGGGTTAAGAATCTGGCCGTTAAAACTGAGGCGTAAATCCCAGTTATTGGTGATCGCCGGCAGCACAAAAATGAACAGCGCCAGCGCGCCGATGACGACCAGGATGGCCCGGCGGCGGGTGGGCTGCCCGACCGCCAGCAGCACGCCCAGGCCGCCGTTCAGGATGGCGACCGCCGCCGCGCCAACAAGCGCCATCTCCACATAACTGCCCAGGTCAAACACGCCGACGCGCAGCGTCCAGGCCAGGGCCACAAAGGCCAGGGACATACCCAGGCCGATCAGCACCGCTGCCCACATGCCCGCCAATTTGCCACCCAGGTAAACCGCCCTGGACACCGGCAGGCTGTCCAGCAGATCGCGCACGCCGTACTGCCGGTCAAGCGGGATGGTATCCGCCACCATCACCGGCAGGATCAACGCCAGACCAACCCCCAGCGGCATCCAGGCCGTGAAGATGGCATAGGCGGAAACAACCTGCTGATAGCGGGTTTCGTCCAGGTTTTCCGGCTTTAACAGGCTGCCCCCCGCGATCAGGATGCTCGCGCCCGTCAGCACGACGAAGGCCAATATCATCACCAGCAGCGCCCGCCGCCGCCAGTGCATCCGAAACTCGTAACCTGCGATTGCGCGAAGCTGCGCCCAGGCGATCATCTTAAAATCCTCCCCTTTTGCCTGCTGGCCTATGAAAATTTCTCGCCGGTTTTGGCCGGGCGCGCCCCACCCAGCACGCGCTCCTCATCACGCAGATAGCGAACGGCGCCCATCAACAGCAGCACCCCGAAGGAAAGAACGATCACCCGGTTGAGGTTATAATCCGCTGTTAGCACGTCCTCCGGCTGCAAATACGGGTTGAATGCCCAGATGAACGGCTGAAGCAGCGTCAGCGGCCAGAAGGTCGGCACGCCCGGCATCAACCCGCGCCCGAAAAGCGCAAACACAAACCACACCACGCCGGCCACCGCCGCGCCGAAGGCCGCCACCCGCGAGCGCAGCGTGACGTAAACCCCCACACCAGCCAGGAAAAATGCCGGCGGCAGCCAGCGCGCCAGCGCCAGCGGCACATCCAGTTCCGGCTGGAGCACCCGGCTCATTACCACCCCGGCCAGCGCCACGCCCGCCTGCGCCAGGAACAGCACCATCAGCCTTTCCAGCAGCAGCCACGAAATCGGGCGCGGGCAGGCCAGCATCACTTCCAGCGCCGGTTCGTCGTCCGGCGAAAAAATCAGCGCGGCCTGCACCGCCAGTACCAGCGGGATAACCGCTTCAACGGCGCGCAGCGGGCCGGCCACCGGCATCCCCGTCGGCGGGGTGTTATCGCCGGAAACCAGCACCAGCACCCCGGCGGCGCTGGCGACCAGACCAATCCACCCCACCAGACGCAGGCTCACCCGCCAGGCGATCTGTCGCGGGCGGCGCAGCACCGCGCGTCCCGCGCCGATCAGACCCCAGGCTGCCAGCCCGCCCAGCGCCACCGCCGCCCCCTGCGCCAGCGGACGAGTCTCATCCAGCGTCATGCTGAAGTCGCGCGGGACGCGGCTGATGAGGAAGATCAACCCGGCGAGGACGGCCAGGTACAGCGCCGCGCTCCTGAGCGCGCCGACCGGCAGCGAAAAACGCAGATTGGCTGTTTTGAAGTCCTCAGCTTTACCACTCACCATGTCTCTCCAATTCTCCGTTCGGTATCACCGGCCAACCACAGGGCGGCCATCACCAGCAGCAGCGCCGCCGCAAACAGGAACGGTCGTGTGGCCGGGTCGGCCAGGCCAGGCAGCGACAAAATCCAGGTCAGATCACCCGACGCGGGCATGGCGCGCACGAAAACGTGCATCCCCCAGATCGTCAGGCTGAAGACCGCCCCGGCGACGGCATCCCCTGTCACCACACTGAGCATGAACGCCAGCGCCGACAGGAAGGCCATCGGCGCCAGCCAGGACATCACCAGCGGCCACAGCAGCACATCGGCGCGCAGCAGCGCCAACACGACACTTCCCGCCAGGCCAAGCGCCAGATTAAAGCCAAATACCAGGGTCAGCCGTGCCAGCAGCAGCAAACGCGCCGAAACCGGCGTCGAGTCCGCCAGTTCCAACACCTGCTCCATATCGGAGTCGTAAAGCAGCGCCATGCCGACTGCCGCCACAACCGGCGCGAGGATAGTCAGCGGTGCGGCGGCGCCTGTGCTGCTGATGCCCAGCGTCACCACCACGCCCAGCGCCATCACCAGCGCCGAGGCCAGCCAGATTTCACGGCGGATGATTCGCGCTTCGGCACGCAAAATCAGCAGCGGCCACCACTGCCCAGGATGCCGGCGCTCCGGCTGCGGCACTTCCGGCAGCAGCTTTTCGACCAGCCGCGCGGTTTCCTTCCACGTCGGCGACGGCGCGTCCCACCGCCGGATAAAACGAACCGTCTCCAGCAGCGCCTCGGTTTCTTCCGGCGTCTCGGCATCCTCGGCCAGCAGCGCCCGCAGACGGCGTTGTTCGTCGTCTTCTCTGTAGATGTTTCGCTCGTCGGCCATCATTCTCGCTCCAATACCAGTTCCCGCAGCCGGCTTATCCCCAGGCTCAGGCGAGATTTCACCGTCCCCACTGGAATCGCCAGCACCTCGGCGATCTCCGCCAGCGAGAGTTCCTGGTAATAACGCAGGATAACCGCTTCCCGCTGGTGCGCCGGCAGGTTCATCAGCGCCAGGGCGATCTGCTGCGCCTGCATGTCATCAATCAGACGTTCCTCCGGCGCGGCGCTTTCCTCCGGCGGCGGGTCTTCCGGCATCGAGACGGTATGGCGCTGGTCGGCCTGTTTGTAATAATCCCGCGCCAGGTTGGTGGCAATGCTGTACAGCCAGGGTTTAAACGGGCGCGGATACCGGTAGCTGGCAATGCCGCGCAGCACTCGCACGAAAGTTTCCTGCGCCAGGTCTTCCGCCAGCGAGCGGTCGCCGCCCGTCATTCGGTATAAATATCCCAGCAGCGGGCTGTGATGCCGCTCGACCAGTTCAACCAGGTCGCCTCGGTGGCCCTGCTGCAAACCTCTAGCCAGGTCTTCGTCCCGCTGCAAGCCCGCTACTCCGGCTGTTTCCCTCGCACAATCCCTGTTACGAGGCCGGGGATAAAAGGTTCACGCCGCCCGGCAATCTGCGTTATAATCGCTTACACTTTTTTTCACACAACTGAACTCATCATAAAGGATCGTCATGATTCAGGACAAACGCCCCATCACGGCGGAAGACCTCTGCCATATCACTACTGTCGAAGACCCGCGCATCAGCCCCGACGGACGCTGGATCGCCTACGTGCAGGTCACGATTGACCGGCTGGAAAACGGCTATAAACGTAATATCTGGCTGGTTTCGACAGCCGGCGGAACACCCATCCAGCTCACCCGCAGCGGAAAAGACACCCAGCCGCGCTGGAGTCCTGATGGCAAAACGCTGGCGTTTACTTCTGGCCGTAACGACAAATCGCAGCTTTACCTGCTGCCGGTGGTGGAGCCGGGCGGCGAACCCCGCCCGCTCACACATATGCCGAACGGCGCGCACAGCCCGGCCTGGTCGCCGGACGGCGGGCAGATCGCGTTTTTGAGCGCCGCCAACGCCGACGAGCGGGAACGTGAAGACCGGGGCGAGGAAGAGCCGCAGCCCGCCGATAAGATGGAAAGCAAACACCGCAAAGAACGCAAGGAATATGATGAGGCGCGGCGTTGGGACCCGCGTCTGGTGCGGCGCATTCCCTACCGCAGCGGCACAGCCTACCTGGACGACCGCTTCGCGCAGGTTTACGTAATCCCCACCGATGATGACGAAGCCACACCGCGCCGGCTGACCGACATAGACGCCGACCACAGCCAGCCGCAGTGGTCGCCGGACGGCCAGTACCTGTACACAGCCCGCACCGACGACCCTGCACGCGGCGAACCCTGGCGCTGGAGTACCCTGTACCGCATTCGCGTCGGCGACGGCGCGCACGAAGAACTGACCGGCGACGATTATGCCAGCCATGCCCCCCTGCCCTCGCCCGATGGCCGCTGGGTGGCTTACGTGCGCTATCCGCGCGAACGCATCAGCGAACGGATCACGCGGCTGGCGATTTTACCGGCAGACGGCGGCGAGCCGCGCGACCTGACGCTGACCTTCGACCGTTCGGCAGCCGATTTCCGCTGGCTGCCGGACAGCAGCGGCCTGGTTTTTACGGCGCTTAGCCGGGGTAATATCGAAATCTACCGGCTGACGCTGGCCGACGGCGTGGTTGAAAAAATCATCGCCGGCAATATGCACGCCGAAAGCCTGGACATAAGCCCAAACGGCGGTATCGCCTTTGCCGCCAGCACGCCGTC
This sequence comes from Anaerolineae bacterium, assembly GCA_026645945.1. Taxonomy (GTDB): domain Bacteria; phylum Chloroflexota; class Anaerolineae; order Aggregatilineales; family Phototrophicaceae; genus CFX2. The sequence continues at coordinate 44,433 of JAPKMO010000001.1, read as the reverse complement.
GAATCCATCCGAACTTTACTGGCAGCCCCCCGGCGCGGCCTCGCTCGCGCCGCTGACGACAGTTAATCAAAAATTCCTGGAGCGCGTGATCGTCCAGGAAACCCACGAACTGCGCTGGACATCCCCCGCCGGCGTCGAAATCCAGGGCTGGTACATGCTGCCGGTCGGTTACGAAGCCGGTAAAACCTACCCGCTGGCCTTTAATATTCATGGCGGCCCGCATGTCATGTGGGGGCCGAGTATGAAATCCATGTGGCACGAGTGGCAGTTCCATGCCGCGCGCGGTTACGTTGTGTTTTACGCCAATCCGCGCGGCGCGGACGGTTACGGCGAGGCGTTCCAAATGGCGCTGCACGCCGCCTGGGGTGACGTGGCCTACGAAGACCTGATGGCCGGCGTGGACGCCCTGCTGCAAAAAGGCTTCGTTGACCCTGCGCGGATGGCGATCACCGGCGGTTCATATGGCGGTTACATGGTCGCCTGGATTGTCGGCCATACCGACCGCTTCCGGGCGGCGGTAGCGCAGCGCGGCGTTTATAACCTGCTCAGTTTCACCGGCACGACCGATATTTTCAGCTTCATCGGCACGGAATACGGCATGGAAATGTGGGACGACCCGATGTTTTTGTGGCAGCAGTCCCCGCTGGCGCACGCCCACAAAATCAAAACGCCGCTGCTGCTTATACACAGTGAGAACGACTTCCGTGTGCCGATTTCAGAGGGCGAACAGCTTTTTGCTTACGTGCATCGCAGCGGCGGTACGGTTGAACTGGTGCGCTTCCCGCGTGAAGGGCATGAGTTGTCGCGGTCGGGCGAACCCGAACACCGTATCAGCCGGTTAACGCACATGGTCGAGTGGTTCGACCGCTATACGTCCGGCGATCAGGCTTAAAAACAGCCGTCATGCGCCCCACAGCGGCGGCAGGACGGCCATAAAAGCGGCCAGTTCACGCAGATCATCTTCCCAGGCCGATTCGGCGGGCAGGACAACGTACACACGGATGTTCCGCCCGCGCATCTGGTCGGCCAGCTGATCTTCCGGCGTGCCGGTCGCGCCGTCGGTCAGCAGCAGCACTTTATGCACCGACGGCTCGACTGCCAGCGCGTGTTCCAACACGCAGTTGATGTCCGTCCCGCCGGTGGTTTGCAGCCGTCCCTGCCGCAGTTGGGCAAACGGAAGCGGCTCGACGAACGTGGAAAACTGGAAAACTTCCGCCTGCCCCCTGGCGACATAGGGTAAAACCAACCCCAGGACGTGCGGCAGCACTTCGGCCATCGAGCCGGACACGTCCAGGTAAATGTGCGCCTTGCTTGGTTTTTCGGGAACACGCGCGCGCACCATCCCGGCCTGATTCCAGATCGTCCCCGGCAGCCCCAAACGCTTCCGGGCCGATGCCAGCCGGTCGCGGGGGTTCGGCAGCACGCCCGTCCCGGTGATGCTGCTCACGGGAACTCGCGCGCGGCGGCGCTGTCCCCCGGCGCGCGGGCCTAAACAACGCTGCAAAATCTGTGAAAAAGCGCGGCGGGCGCGTTCGGTAGCTGCGGCCACATCTTCCGCCTGTTCCTGGCGCGCACCGCCCGACCCGCGTTCGCCCAACTGCGCCGGCATTTTGCTGGCAATGCGGCGCAGCAGATCGCCTAACAGCGGGTCGGCCAGGGCTTTGCCTTCGGCGTTCAGGTTATCATGATCGCCCAGCAAAAACGGCTCGCCAGCGGGCCACACCCAGCCGTTTTCTTCGGCGTACCGGCGCAGCAGCTGGAGGATTTCGTCGTAAAACGGCATGGGGACGGCTTTCGTGCCAGGCGGCGGATACAGCCGTTCCAAAATCTGCCGCGTCCCTACCGGGCCAACCTCCGGGTAAACGGGGTTGGACGGCCAGCCTTCCGGCGGACGCAGCAGCAGATGCGGAAACTGGTCGGGTGGATTTAAAGCCTCGAAAAATCCGCGATATTCCGGTTTGTTATACTGCCGCGACAGCCCGGCATTGATGATCGCGTCGAAAGCGACGTTGTGCGCCGGCGTCATGCGCGGCTGCAAGCGGGTGTGCGCCAGGATGATATGCCACAGTTCGTGCATCACCAGCAAAAACAGATGTTCGTCGCGCTGGCAGTGGCGGGCGGCAAAATCCGGGTTAATCAGCAGATGCGGGCGATGAACGCACTCAACCGCCGCCGTCGGCACGGCTGAACTGACTTTTACGCCTGCCAGACGGCACAGCGTTTCCATTTCGATGGTGGCGGCAGGCACGCAGCCCACCAGCCGAGCAGCCAGCCTCATACTTTCATCCGCTGTCTGCATGGGTTCGTCCTTTCCGGCAATCCACGAAAGGTCATCTCATCAGTGGTTCTTCGATACAGCCCGTCGCGCGGGCCAGCATGACCAAGCGCGGGTCATCGGTGAGCAGCGATTGGCCCAGATATTGGTATTCCAGGCCCAGCGGCGCGCGGCTTAACAGAATGTTTGACCGGGTGCGCGCCAGAATATTCATCACCAGGCGCATATCCAGCGCCCGCAGAAAGACCGGCGCAGCCGGTTTGTCGTCTTCATATTCTTCATCATCGGTGTCATCCCCTGTCACCACACGCCCCACCATAACTTGAGGCAGTTCTTTGCGCCAGGGGTACAGAAGTACCGCCCCGTGCAGATTGTATTCCTGCCAGGCCGTTTCCAGCAGCATTTCCAGATCGTTTAAATACTCGCCGCCGGTTTCGATGGCTTTGATCGCTGCCTCGGCATCCGCCAATCGGACATCCAGCGGTTTGCCCAGAAGCCGGTGAAACGGGTCGCCCAATCCTCTCAGATCAAAACGCACGACAGAATCGGTCACCGGCACGATACGCCAGTGGGTTTTATTCGGGCCAAACCGGGGCAGTCCCCCCACTCGCTGGCCGGGCGGCGCGGCGGGCGCAGGGCTGTTGGCCGGGCGCGGAGGGCTGCTGGCAGGCCGCTGGCCGGCAGTGGCAAATGGGCTGGGGCGGGACGGGCCAGGCGCGTTTTGCTGCTGGCTCATGGCTGATTCACCTCCCGAATACCGAATAACTCCAGGTCGGCGACAAAACGATCTAATGCCTCCCGCCAGTTTTCGCGCCGCCACAACTCCGGGAAGCCGCACAGAACATAGTTCCGCGTTAGCCTCGACAAAAAGTTATTCGCCCTGTCATCCGGCGCGGCCAGCCAATCTTTAATCTCCTGCCATACCGTCACGTCCGAACCAGGACGAACCAGCGCCGACACCGGACGCGGCTCTAGCACGCGCACCGCCAGCTGCGCCAGCGGCTCCCAGGCGGCGGAGGTTAATTCGCGGCGATCACGATAAGCCAGGAAAATCGCTGTCCCCAGGCCGATCCGTCTGGGTTCGGAGGCCTCAGCGCCCAGGGCTTGCGTAATCAGGCGCGAGATGTCCAGATCGTTAAATCCCAACTGGTCGGCCATCACCACCCGGCGGGCAAAGTCCCGTTCTTCCAGGATTTGCCGCCAGACATCATCATCCATCAGCGAGGCGATTTCCCACGCCTGCCGGTGTACCGCCGCCACCGTCGCCTGCGAGGGCGGCACTTCCGCCGCGTTCTGCGGCAGGCCGTACATCAGCGCGATTTCGGCGCTGTCGTCTAGGCTGGCGTCCTCGCCTTCCAACACCAGCCGGGCGGCATGGACGGCGATCACCGAACGCGCCAGCATCCGGGCGCGCCGGGGGCTTTGCGCTAACTGCGCTTTGTCCAACAAGTCCATCACCAGCAGCAGATAATCAGACACCCAATCATCCAGTTCCACTTCCAGGGCGGCGATGCGCGCGGCGCAGGCGTCCACCAGTTCCGGCAGGCCAGACAGCGAATCGTCCGCCGGCGCATATTCCGCGCTTTCTTGGTGCGAAACCACCCGCCGGCGGTCATCCTTTGAAAGCTGCCGCCAACCAGGAACGGCCACCACAAATGGAAAGCGGTCGGCCAGCGCCGGGTCAAGCGGCTCGGAGCCGAGATAATAGTTCATCGGCTGGTTGGCATTGTTCGGCAGAGGTTCGTCCGGGGCCGGCGGGTTCATCGCCGACCAGCGGTGGCGCAGCCGGGACAATTGAATGCCCGCTACGCGCCGTTCGTGGATAATCGGAAACATTTTGTTCTGTAAATCGGGTCGGCAGCGGGAAATTTCATCAAAAAACACAAATTCGGCATCCCAGATCGAACCCGGCGTGGCGATAAACCGCAGGCTGTTATTATCTTCCTCCGGCACGGGAATGCCGACCAGATCATCATAATTCAACAGCGAAGCATTGTAATGCCGCATCGAGAGGCCCAGCGCCCCGGCAATCCGCTCGATCAACAGGGACTTGGCCGTACCATGCGGCCCGACCAGCAGCAGCGGCGATTCCGTCGCCAGCGAAGCCAGCAAAACAGCATCCAAATGGCTCCAACCATGAATGGAGAGCGACCCCGTGATGCTGATGCGGGCTGCTTGATTCTGGTTAATCACATTTGACGCTCCCTGCACAGCCGATCTTAGCGCCTACCATAACATAGCTGGTTTCAAATTACTACCCCAGTAAATGGGGGCAGAATCTGGCCTTGCGGCGCACAGCCCCACCCCGCTGGAATCTGTTATACTTAAAAACGTTAACAACCAATTCATCGTCGTTAAATGAGGAGCCAGCATGTCATCAATTCTGGAACGGGCGCGCGGCCTGCAAGAAACTATGGTCGCCTGGCGGCGCGACATTCACATGCACCCAGAAATCAGCTTTCAGGAATATCGCACCGCTCGGCTGGTCGCCGAGGCATTGCACGAAATGGGCATCGAAGCCGAAACCGGCGTCGGCAAAACCGGCGTCGTCGGGCGGCTGGGCGAAGGCCGTCCGGTGATCGGCATCCGGGCGGATATGGACGCGCTGCCGATTCATGAAGCCAACGACGTGCCATATCGTTCGCAGACGCCCGGCGCGATGCACGCCTGCGGCCACGATGCCCACACCGCCATCCTGCTGGGGGTAGCCCGAATGCTGGCGGATATGCCAGACCGCCCGGCGGGCGAAATTCGTTTCCTGTTCCAGCCCAGCGAAGAAGACGAAGACGACGAAGGCAAAAGCGGCGCGACCCGCATGATCGAAGATGGTGCAATGGAAGGCGTGGACGCCGTTATCGCCCTGCACATCGCCAGCGGCATCCCGGCAGGCAAAATCCGCACCGGGGGCGGTTATGCTTCGGCGGCGGTGGATTCGTTCGAGGCCACCATCACCGGCGAAGGCTGTCATGGCGCTTACCCACAGTACGGCACCGACCCGATTTACCTTCTGGCGCAGGTTATCAACGCCGTTCATGGCATCCGGGCGCGGCGCATCAGCCCGGTGCGCGCGGCGGTCATCTCCATCGGCTCGGTTCATGGCGGAGACGCCAACAACGTCATCCCCGACAGCGTAAAAATCAACGGCACGATTCGCAGTTTTGACGAGGAAACCCGCCAGAAACTCTGGGACGAACTCGACCGGGCGATGAGCGTGGCGCGCGCATTGGGCGGCGATTATACCCTGTCCATCCGCCGGGGTTATCCGGCCATGTATAACGATCCTGGCGTATCCGACCTTATCGAACAGGTCACGATTGACCTATTTGGCGAAGAACATCTGTACAGCGAGGAAACGGGTATGGGCGCAGAGGACTTCAGCTACATGACCCGCCTGGCGCCGGGCGCGATGTTCAACCTGGGCGCGAAACTCGATTCGGTCAACCGCCCGCACCACAGCCCGATTTTTGACATTGACGAGTCGGTGCTGCATATCGGCGCGGCGATGCTGGCCGAAACCGCCTGCCGCCTCCTCGTCCAGAAAGCCTGAGCCAATCGTTCGGGGGCGGACGCCTGGTTCGCCCCACCATAATTTATTTTACTGCCGGGTAACTGCTGCTGAGGAGTATTGTCTATGTTTACGCTGGGCGGAGAACTGGTCGCGCGGTCGCTGGCGGCGCAGGGCGTTCAAACCATTTATACACTGTGCGGCGGCCACGTTATGCCCATTTATGATGGCTGCCTGAACAACAACATTAAAGTGATTGATTTTCGCCACGAACAGGCCGCCGCCCACGCCGCCGATGCCCACGCCCGCCTGACCCACAACATCGGCGCGGCGGTGGTGACAGCCGGCCCCGGCGTGACCGATGCCGTTACGGCGGTTGCCAACGCCTACCAGGCCCGCAGCCCTCTGATTTTGATCGGCGGCGCAGCGCCGCTCCGCACCAAAGGCATGGGCGCGCTTCAGGAAATGCCTCAGGTCGGCATGTTCCATGATTTCACCAAAGCCAGTTTCACCATCACCGAAACCGGACAAATTCCCGAACAGATGGCGGCAGCCTTTGAAACCGCCTTAAGCGGGCGGCCCGGCCCGGTTTTTATCGAACTGCCGTTTGACGTGCTGTTCAACGCCATCGAGCCGCCGCCTACCCCGCCGCGTGTGGCCGTCCGGCCTGTCGAACCCGAACCCAGCGCGGTGGTACGGATGTTTGAAATCCTGCGGGCAGCGCAAAAACCGGTTTTGATCGCGGGAACGCAGGTCTACTGGGATCAGGCCAGCAAGGCGCTGCGCGACCTGGCCGAACAAACCGCCATGCCGGTTTTCACCAACGGCGCGGGGCGCGGCACGCTGCCGATGACCCACCCCAACTGCTTTAAATCGGCGCGCGGTAAGGCGCTGCGCGAAGCCGACGCCGTCATCCTGCTCGGCACGCCGCTGGACTTTCGGCTCAAGTACGGCCAAGAGGACTGGAACCCGAACGCCCGGCTCATCCAGATCGAAAACGATGCCGCCGAACTGAACCACAACCGCCGGGCGGACGTGGCGCTGGTGGCCGACGCGCGGTTGGTGCTGGAGGCGCTGGCCGAAGGCTTACAGGGTGTGCGTTGGGAAAGCTGGCTGCGCGACCTGCGCGAGATCGAAAACCGCAAAAACGCCGAACTGGAAAAATGGAAACAGCTAAACGACGTGCCGATCAATCACTTTCGCTTCGGCGCGGCTATCAACGATTTTCTGGACGACCATACCATCCTCATCGGCGACGGCGGCGACATCGTAAGCGCCTGCGCCAAAGTCATTGACGTGACGCTGCCCGGCCAGTGGCTCGACCCCGGCCCGCTGGGCTGCCTGGGCGTCGGCGCGCCGTTTGGCATCGCCGCCCAACACCTGTTTCCTGAGAAAAAAGTGCTGATTATCAGCGGCGACGGTTCGTTTGGACTCAACGGTTTTGAGTTCGATACGGCGGTGCGCTTCGGTCTGCCGGTGGTCGCCATCGTCGGCAACGACGCAGGCTGGGGGCAGATACGCACGCCGCAGATTCAGATAGTCGGCGAAGAACGCGCCGTCGCTACCACGCTGGCCCCCACACGCTACGACCGCATCGTAGAGGCGATGGGTGGTCATGGCGAACTGGTGGAACACCCGAACGAGCTGCTGCCGGCCTTACAGCGCGCATTCGCCAGCGGCAAACCGGCCTGCATCAATGTAACGATTGACCCGCGCGGCATGGCGAAAACCGGCGCAAGCACGCCGTACATTGTTTAAAAACCACAGGGACGCGGCTGGCGTGTCCCTATTTTTCCCGCACGTGTTCGCCGATGATGGTTTCAAGCAGGACTTCGGTGACGTGGTTAAAAACCTCGTCCGCCGGGTAAATGACGATGTTCGGCCCCGCGCCGCACATGCTCAGGCAGTTGGCGATCTCCAGCTTGACCGGCTTCGGATACACGCCGCCGTTGATTTCGTCTACCAACGGCTCCAAGCGCCGCAGCAGTTTATCCGCCCGGCGATCCATGTTGCAGAACTGCCCCCGGCACACGACAATACGCCGCCGGGCAAACATTGGGGGTTGATCGGAAGCCATGCTTCACACCCCTTCCATTGCCATCCATACGCCTCACGCTGCTTATAGATAAACCATTTAGACTATACCTGAGCGGACAGCTGGCTAAAGCCTCACTGTCTATCAGAAAGCCGCCGTCAGGCCATCCTTACGCGGGTCGCTGCCGCCGAACAACACGCCGCTTTCGGCGTCGCGCCGGATGATCTGCCCGTCGCCAAAAACGCCCCGCGCGCGACCAGACACCGGGCGCACTGTATGGCCGAGTTCGGCCAGCCGCGCCATCGCCGCCACAGGGAAACCTTCTTCCAGCGCCAGCACGCTGCTGCCCGTGCCGTCCAGCAGACACCAGCGCGGGCGGTTCAGCGCCTCCTGCGGGTTGAGGTCGTCGTCCAGCATGGCGCTCATCACCTGGAAATGTCCCTGCGGCTGCATAAAACCGCCCATCACGCCGAAGCTGGCCCACAGTTCGCCATCCTTAAGCGCCATACCGGGAATGATGGTATGGTACGGACGTTTGCCACCGGCCAGAATGTTAGGATGACCGAGTTCGAGCGTGAAACATGCGCCGCGATTTTGCAGGAATACGCCCGTGCCTTTCGCCACAATGCCCGCCCCAAAACCCATATACAGGCTGTTAATGAACGAGCAGGCATTACCCTGGCCGTCCACCACACTCAGGTACACCGTGTCCGACCCGCCCAGCGGCAGGCCGTAGGACGGCGGCTGCATGGCCTGGTTAGCCGAAACGAGGGCGCGGCGCTGCGCCGCATATGCCGGACTCAGCAGCGCCTCAACCGGCGCGGGGTTGGTGTGCAGGTCGGCGATGTAGCGGCGCGCATCGGCGAAAGCCAGCCGCATCGCTTCCACCATCAGGTGCAGACGTTCTGGCGAATCCCAGGGCTGCGCGCCCAGTTCCCAACCCGCCGCGATATTCATGGCCTGCAAGGCCGCCAAACCCTGCCCGTTCGGGGGATGTTCGTAAACCACGACGCCGCGATAGCTGATCGAAATCGGCTCGCCCCAGCTTGAAGTATGGTTTTTCAGGTCATCATGGGTCATCACGCCGCCGAGCTGCTGCAAGGTGGAAACGATGGCATCGGCAACCGGCCCGGTGTAAAAGGCTTCCGGCCCGCCTTCGGCGACGGCTTGCAGCGTGTTCGCCAGCCCTGGCAGCTTCACAATCTGCCCGACCTGCGGCGCGCGCCCGCCAGGCAGGTATTCCTCGGCATTGGGCGCGTTACGTAAAAAGCCCTCCGACGCCTGCCAGCTTGCCCCAAAAACCGGATGAACGGGAAATCCCTCGCGGGCGTGATAGATCGCCTCCGCCAGCACATCTTTGAGGCTCATCGTGCCATGACGCCGCAGCAGGTCATACCAGCCCGCCGCCGCGCCCGGCACGGTTACGGCATGGGCGCTGCGTTCCGGCACATCAGTAAACCCGCGCAGATGCTCCGGTGTGAGCGCAGCGGGCGCGCGCCCGCTGCCGTTAAGCGCCGTGATCTGTCTGGTTTTGGCGTCAAAAAAGAGGGCGAAGCAGTCCCCGCCAATGCCGGTGGAGGCCGGTTCGGTGACGTTTAACATGGCGGCAGTGGCGATGGCCGCATCGGCGGCGTTGCCCCCCTGCCGTAGGACATTCAACCCGGCCTGGGCCGCCAGTGGATTGCTGGCGGCCACCATGCCGCGCCGGGCGACCACCATCGAACGGCGCGACTGAAAATCAAAAGACATCGGTTTCACAATCGGTTCATCCTGTGAGCAAAATTTATCGTGCGGGAAGTATAACACCGGATTGAAAACCGGCGCAGCACGGCAAAAGCCTTCTTTCTGGTATCTTATACAGGAAAAATGATGTCTTAAGCCTCCTCCCCGAATTCGGGGAGGAGGTTTGGAGGTGGGGTCAAAAAGGAACGAAAATCGAACTGCGCCCGTTCATCCACTTTGCGGCGCAGCGTTGAAGCGAGGCCGGTCAGTTTTCACCCAAGTAAACACGCTTGACCATCTCGTTATTCATCAGGTTGACGGACGTATCCTGCAAAACCAGACTGCCGCTTTGCAGCACATAGCCACGCCGGGCAACTTCCAGCGCCATCAGCGCGTTCTGTTCAACCAGCAGGATGGTCGTCCCCTGAGCATTGATCTTTTTAATGATCTCAAAAATACCTTCCACCAGCACCGGCGCAAGCCCCATCGAAGGTTCGTCCAGCAGCAGAATGCGCGGTTCGGCCATCAGCGCGCGAGCAATCGCCAGCATCTGCTGTTCGCCGCCGGAAAGCGTGCCGCCTTTCTGCTGGAAACGTTCTCTCAGGCGCGGGAATAACTCAAACATCTGCTCGGTGCGGCGGCTGATTTCGGAACGGCTCTTGACGTTCCAGGCGCCAATTTCCAGATTTTCCTGTACGGTCAGCAGCGGGAAGATGCGGCGGCCTTCCGGGACGTGTCCCACGCCCAGAGCGGTGATTTCATGCGGTTTCATGCCCGTGATGTCGCGGCCTGCCAGCCGGATGCTGCCCTGCTTGGAGCGCACCATACCGCTGATCGAACGCAGCGAGGTGCTTTTCCCCGCGCCGTTCGAGCCGACCAGGGTAACGACCTCACCCTCCTCGACAAAAAGGTCGATACCTTTGAGGGCGTGAATATGACCGTAAAAGGTGTGGACGTTTTGCAGTTCTAACAGTGGCGGCATTTAATTCACCTCCGCGCTTGTTTCAGGTTCGACCACACCGGCAGCGCGGCGGCCCAGATAAGCCTCGATCACGCGCGGGTTGCTGCGAATTTCGTCGGGTGTGCCTTCAGCGATTTTCTGGCCGTAGTCCAGCACCGAAATATACTCGCTGATGCCCATCACCACGCGCATATCGTGTTCGATGAGGACAACCGTAACCCCCAGTTCGTCGCGCACCCGGCGGAACAGTGCCATCGCATCCACCGTTTCCTGGGGGTTCATGCCCGCCGTCGGCTCATCCAGCAGAATTAGTTTAGGGTCGCTCGCCAGCGCGCGGGCGATCTCAACGCGGCGCTGATCGCCATAGGGCAGGTTGCGGCTGACCTCGTCGCCTTTGCCAGCCAGTCCCACAAAACGCAGCAGATCGCTGGCTTTTTGTTTGACATGGACTTCCTGTCTGTTAAACCCAGCGGTGCGGGTCAGCGTGTTAAAAAGCGAAATATTAAGCCGCGAGTGCATTCCAACCATTACGTTTTCTAACACGGTCATGCCATGAAACAGCCGGATGCTTTGAAACGTGCGCGACATCCCGGCGGCGTTCACCTGGTCGGGGCGCAGCCCCACCAGCGAATGCCCATCGAACATCATCGTTCCTGTGTCCGGTTTGTAGATGCCGGTAAGCAGGTTAAACAGGGTCGTTTTGCCCGCGCCGTTGGGGCCGATGATGGCGCTGATGCTCTGCGGCTCAATGCCAATCGTAACATTGTTCACTGCCGTCAGGCCACCAAATTTTTTCGTCAGGTTACGCACATCCAGTAATGAAGACACCGAAACCTCCTAAGCCTGCTCGGCATCGGGCCGCACTGCCGACACAACCGGTTGTTCATCCCCCGCTTCCGAGGAGATTTCTTCGTCCACGATCTCCTCGTCCTTCTCTTGCAGTTCCATGCGGCGGCGGGGTTCGGGCAGCAGCCCTGCCGGTCGAAAGATCATCATTACAATTAGCAGCAAGCCAAAAATGAGCCGCTCGTATTTCGCCGGCTCAAGCTGCGTCGGCCAGTCTCGAATGTGATAATTGATGATCGGAATGACAAAATCAATGTTGCGGAGGGCATTAATCTGTAACGACAGATTCTTCAGCACCAGCAGGTTCAGCATAGTCACAATCACCGCACCCAACAGCGCGCCGCGAATCCCGCCCATCCCGCCGACGATCACCATCGCCAGGATGCTGATGGACTGGATGAGGCTGAAGCTCTCCGGGCTGACGAACGTCTGTTTGGCGGCATAAATCACGCCAATTGCGCCTGCAAATGATGCGCCCGTCGCAAACGCCAGCAGTTTCATCCGCACCAGCGGCACGCCCATCGCAATCGCCGCTACCTCGTCCTCACGGATGGCCGTCCAGGCGCGGCCAATGGGCGAGTTATCCAGCCGCCGCGCCACCACGATGATAACGCCGATGATGGCGATGGCGATGAAATAAAATAACAACTGCTGGGAAAGCGGGTCAACGTTGGCTATTGATAAACCCAAAGCACTCTCAACCGCTAAAACGCCGTCCCGCAGGAAAAAAGGCACCGGCGGGCGCCCCACCCCGAACAACCCCTGCGAACCGTTGGTGAAGTTAATCGGCTGGTCGAGATTGTTGGCAATCACCCGGATCATCTCGCCAAAACCAAGTGTGACAATCGCCAGATAATCGCCGCGCAGGCGCAGCACAGGCAAACCCAGCAAAATGCCGACGATAGCCGCTACAAAAATGCCCAGAAAGATAAAAAGATAAAACGCAGAGCCGGAAACCAGCCAGCCGTTGATGTTAAAAACCGTACTCGCGCCGGAGGTAAACATCGCCCACGTATAAGCACCCACCGCAAAAAAGGCGATGTAACCCAGGTCGAGCAGCCCGGCGAAGCCAACCACGATATTCAGACCCAGCGCCAGCCCGGCAAAGATGCAGATTTGAATCACCAGTTCCAGATACGAACTGTCGCGCATTCCCAGATACGGGATGACGAGAAATAACAACGCGGCAACCAACACTCCCTTAAACCAGCCGCGAACCGGCGCCGCCAAGATGATAAACGGCGAGAGAACCAACACCGGAAACGTGAGGGTGCTGTAGAAGGGAAACCACAAGTTGCTCCGGTCAAGCGAGTTTAAAATCAAAACCGCCACCAGGATATACGCGACGAGCAGGCTGCCAACGACCGCCGGACGCTTGAGGGCGGCACGAAACATCGCCCGCGAATTCTGCTGAACAGAAGATTTTACTGCCATGTGCCTTACACCTTCTCGTCCACGCGCTCACCCAGCAGGCCGCTGGGACGGAAAATCAGAATCAGGATCAATACCGAGAAAGCAAACACGTCCGTGTAACGCTGTCCCAGTGCCGGGAAATAAACTAGCAGGCCGTTCAGGAAGGACTCAACCAGCCCCAGCGTCAGGCCGCCCAGCAGCGCCCCGGTAACGTTGCCGATGCCGCCCAGAACTGCCGCCGTGAAGGCTTTAATGCCAGGTATAAAGCCAACAAAGGGCGTCACCGTGCCGACGTTCATTCCAAACAGCGCGCCTGCCGCGCCGCCGAATGCGCCGCCGACAAAAAACGTCAGCGAAATCATCCGGTTTACGTTGATGCCCATCAAACCCGCCGTCGTCATATCCTGGGAAACGGCGCGGATACCCCGCCCCAACTTAGTGCCGTTGACGAAGTAGTTCAGCGCGATCAGCGTCACCACCGCGCCCAACACCACGATAAACTGCGTGGGGCGGATGTTGACCGTGTTTTCGCCAATCGCCAGTTTAACCGGATTACGAACCCACTCCAGACTGTTCAGCGGGTATGTCAGGTTAAAATCGTTGCGCGTGATGGCTTCTACCGCCCGCACCAAGTCCACCATAAAAAATGAGATGCCGATAGCGGAAATGAGCGGCACTAAACGCGGCGCGCCCCGCAGCGGGCGATAGGCCACCCGCTCGATGAGAACGGCCAGCAGGCCGCTCGCCAGCATCGCCGCCAGCACAACCACGACCACCAGCAAAACCGGACTCCAGGACGGTAGATGTCCCGCCTCTGAGAGACGCTGCATCACTTCAAAACCGACTACCGAGCCGACCATAAAAATTTCGCTGTGCGCAAAGTTAATAAACTTCAGAACGCCGTATACCAGCGTATATCCCAGGGCGATCATCGCATAAACGAAGCCGATGGTGATGCCGCTAATAATCATGCCCGGCAGTTGGCGATTCACTTGATCCATCAAAACGATATTGGGGCGCGGCTCTGGGAATGCCAGTGCCAGCAGGAAAGCCAGTAGGGTTAGAAAAAGGGCAGCGCCGACGATAAAAACCAGCATCTGCCCGATTGGAAAGAGGATAAAACGGTAGCCCCACTCTAAAATCGAGGGAGAGGATACCGAACCCAGAGAGCGCCGGGCGTCCAACATAAATCTACTCCGTGCCGTATATATGCTTGAAACAAGGGCGGCGGGCTACCACCCACTGCATAGCGCCGCCGCCATATACCTGTGCTGGTTGATCTCCGACTTAACCTTCAGCCTCTGCCGCCGCTACCAGCGGTGACGGGGCCAGGAACTGATCCAGCACAACGTTCTCGTTCCACTCAGCCGGATCGCTCGATACAATCTGGAGAATCACGTAAGTCGCCAGTTCGGGGTCGCCGTTGTCGTCGAACGTGTACGTGCCGGTGATGCCCTCATAGTTCTCGGTCGCACGCACTGCCGCTACCACCGCCTCACGGGTCAGCGCCTCGCCAGATTCCAGAATCCGCTGAATAGCGGCCAGCACAATACCGGTCGAGTCGTAGGACTGGGCCGCGAACGGCTGCGGCGGTTCGCCAAACTTGGCGGTGTAGTCTTCAATGAACTGAGCAGCCGCCGGGTAGAAAGTGGGCGGAGCAGCCACCGACGTGTAATAGGTGTTCACACCAGCCTCGCCGGCCAGTTCCGCAAATTCGGAGGCATCGAAGCCGTCCGGCCCCATATACAGACCTTCATAACCGGCCGCGCGCGCCTGGTTGATGAAAATGCCCGTCTGGGAGTAGATGCCGCCGAAATAAATCAGGTCAGGGTCAAGCGCCAGAATAGGCTGGATCACACCCTCGAAGTTGGCCGTTTCGGTCGTGCCTTCAAAGCCCAGCACCGTCAGGCCTTGCTCTGCTGCAGCCTTCTGGAAGAAGTCCGCCACGCCCTGGCCGTAAGCAGTCGTGTCGTGCAGCACATAAACCGTCTCAACACCTTCCAGCGTCGCCGCGAAGGCCGCGCCCGCCGCGCCCTGGGTATCGTCACGCCCGCAGATGCGGTTCACCACCGGCAGCCCGCGATCGGTAATCGCAACGTTGGTGTTGGCCGGGGATACCATCGCCAAGCCGTTGTCGTTGTAAACTTCCGATGAAGGAATCGCCACGCCGCTGTTCAGGTGGCCGATAACCGCCATGATGGCCGCATCGTTCACCAGCAGGTTAGCATTCGCCACGCCAACGTCCGGGGTCGCCTGGTCATCAAACGGGACAAATTCGACCGAATAGCCCATTTCAACCAGCGGGCCGGAAAGCTGCTCAATCGCCAGCTCGACGGCGTTGCGGATTGACGTACCCAGAACAGACTGCGGGCCAGAAAGCGGACTCTGGCTCGCAATCTTGATGACCTTAGCATCTTGAGCACCCACCAGCGGCACGCTCAGAGCCAGGACGGCGACAACAAACAAAAATGCCAAACGTTTAAACTGCATATCTCCCTCCTTAGACAAATCCCATATTAAGTAGGTCGCCGGAAATCTTACAATCCCTTGTGAAAAAGTTCACTGTTGTTACTGCTCAAAACCTCCCTGTGTTGATTTAGTTATTTAATACAAGTGCCTGGGGCGTAAGAATACCATGCGGGCGGCGAAATGCAAAATTTTCTCATTGCTCGCCTAAATTGGAGTCCCGGCTGTCATTTAATTTTTTTTCAACATTCACCTAATTTATCTTTCCCCTTGCGCGGCGCGCTTCAAACACGTTACAGTGAGTTTCCATCGAACGGTTTTTGCATCATTGAAGGCGCGAAGCATGTCCAACACCCTGCGCGGCGCGATTTACGGCCTCACGGCGGCAGCCATCTGGGGCGCCATGTACATCATTAGCGACATCGTTTTGCAGACCATCCCGCCCTTCACCCTGCTTTCGGTGCGTCTGGGAATGGCCGTCCTCATCCTGGCGCTGCTGCGGCGCAGCTCTCGCCGGAGGCGGCTTGACCGCCGGGAAATTTTGGAGCTGCTCGGCGTGGGGTTAGTTGGTTTTGGAGTCAGCGTCGGCGCGCAGTTTGTCGGCACCGATCAATCTACCGGGGTGAACGGCGCGCTCATCACCAGCGCATCCCCGGCTTTCATCCTGGTTTTCGCGGCGCTTATTTTGCGCGAGCGGTTAACCGCGCAGCGCCTGGCGGCGGTTTCGCTGGCGACGCTGGGTGTCGTCATCATCATTGACCCCGGCAAGGCCGATTTCAGTTCCGCCGCTTTTTTCGGCAATCTCGCGCTGGCGGTGGCGGCGCTCACCTGGGGGCTGTATTCTGTACTGGTGCGGCGCGCCAGCGCCCGGCTGGACACCACAACCGTTTCGTTTTACGCGCTGGTGGGCGGTCTGATGCTGACGCTGCCGGCGGCGGCGCTGGAAATGCAGACCCGGCCTATCGGCGTTATTGACGGCAGCACGATTCTGGGCATTCTTTATCTGGGCATCGTTTCAACTGCCGTAGCCATGTGGCTGTGGAATCGCGCCTTCGCCCTGGTGGATGCTTCCGTCGCCTCGCTGTTCTTTTTCGCGCAGCCGCTGGTCGGCGCGGTGTTAGGTGTGGCGTTGGGCCAGGAACTTACGCCGCAGTTGGTTATAGGCGGGCTGTTGATCGGCCTCGGCGTGTTAATTTCGATGATCGCGCCGGAACGTATGGCACGGCGGTTTGTTAAATCCGTCCCGCAGGGCATCGAACCTTGAGTGTTACTCGACCACCCGGCCGGCTTTGATGATCGAACGCACCAGATTTCCGCCAAAACGATAGGCCAGGTGGCGGTAGTCCGGCGTTTCCAGAACGAGCATATCGGCCTGTTTGCCCGGCTCCAGGCTGCCAATACGTTCGCCCAAGCCGACAGCGTAAGCCGCATTCAGGGTGGCAGCCGCCAGCGCCTCCGCCGGGGTCAGGCGTAAATAGCGGCAGGCCAGCGCCATCACAAACGGCATGGATTCGCACCAGGCCGTGCCGGGGTTGCAGTCGGTCGCCAGCGCCAGAATGCCGCCCGCCTCGATGATTTTGCGCGCCGGGGTAAAGTCGGTATGCCCCAGGCCGAACGGTGTGGCCGGCAGCGCGACCGCTGCCGTACCGCTGCCGCCTAACGCGGCAATGTCCTCGGCGGGCGTGGCGACCAGATGATCTGCCGAAACCGCGCCCATCTCCACTGCCAGCCGCGTGCCGCCGATTCCGGCAAATTCGTCGGCGTGGATTTTGAGCGGCATCCCTGCCCCGCGCCCTGCTTCCAGCACCCGGCGCGACTGCGCCGCATCGAAAGCGCCCGGCTCGCAAAAAACATCCACAAACGGAGTCGGCTGGTCATGGGCGGCAGCGAATTCGACCACCGACGGAATCATCTCATCCACAATTAAATTTATGTAATCATCGGCGCGCCCCTGGTATTCCGGCGGGACGGCATGCGCGCCCATGAAGGTCGAGACGATGGTCATGGGATGATCGGCAGCCAGGCGGTAAATGGCGTCCAGTTGTTTGATTTCGTTGGGTGTATCCAGGCCATAGCCGGTTTTGATCTCAACGGTGGTCGTCCCCAGGCGCAGCATCCGGTCCAGCCGCGCCCGCGTTTCCGCCACCAGTTGTTCAACCGGGGCAGCGCGCACCTGCTGCACGGTGCGGTTAATGCCCCCACCGGCCTTCATGATCTCCATATAGGACGCCCCGGCGATCCGCATTTCAAATTCCGCCGCCCGGTCGCCCACCCACACCAAATGTGTATGCGGGTCAACAAACCCCGGCACAACCGCCCCGCCCTGAACGTTGATTTCGCGCGCGGCATCGTAGCGCATTCGCAGTTCTGCCGTCGCGCTGACTTCAACAATTCGCCCGCGTTCTATGGCGACCGCGCCGTTTTCGACCAGTCCCAGCGTGCCGAGCATCTGCCCGCGCTGCGGCCCGCCGCCAACCGACGGGACGGTGCAGACCTGACCCGCGTTGTAAACCAGCAGATCAATTCGCCGCGTCATTTTAACATCGGCATTTTAATCCCATGCCGACGGGCTGCTTCAATCGCTTCAGGATAACCGGCGTCGGCGTGGCGCACCACCCCCAGGCCAGGGTCAGTGGTCAGCACCCGTTCCAAGCGGCGCGCGGCTTCCGGCGTGCCGTCGGCCACGATCACCTGCCCCGCGTGCTGGCTGTAACCGATGCCGACGCCCCCGCCGTGATGCACGCTGACCCAGGTCGCGCCGCCGACGGCGTTTATCAGCGCGTTCAGAATCGGCCAATCGCTGATAGCGTCCGAGCCGTCGCGCATCCCTTCTGTTTCGCGGTTCGGTGAAGCTACCGAGCCGGCGTCTAGATGATCGCGCCCGATGACAACTGGCGCTTTCAGTTCACCGCTGGCGACCATTTCATTAAACTTCAGCCCGGCTTTCACCCGTTCGCCATAACCCAGCCAGCAGATGCGCGCCGGAAGCCCCTGGAAGTGAATCCGTTCTTTCGCCATCTTCAGCCAGCGCGCCAGATGCGCGTCCTGCGGGAACAGCGCCATAATGGCTTCGTCGGTGCGGTAGATGTCCTCCGCTTCGCCGGACAGCGCCACCCAACGGAACGGGCCTTTGCCCTCGCAGAACAGCGGGCGAATGTAGGCCGGGACAAAGCCGGGGTAATCAAAGGCGTTCGCCACGCCCGCATCATAAGCGCGCTGGCGCAAATTGTTGCCATAGTCGAACACTTCCGCGCCGCGCTGCTGGAAGGCCAGCATGGCTTCGACGTGCCGCGCCATCGCCGCCATCGAACGGCGCGTGTATTCCGCCGGGTCGGCCTGGCGCAGGCGTTCGGCGTCCGCCAGGCTCAAACCGTTCGGCACGTACATCAGCGGGTCATGCGCTGGCGTCTGGTCGGTGACGACATCCGGCACGACACCGCGCTGCGCCAGTTCCGGGAAGATGTCGGCGGCGTTGCCGATCAGCCCCACCGAAAGCGGCCTGCCATCCCTTACGGCTTCCTCGACCAGCGTCATGGCCTCCTCCAGTTCGTCCACCACCACGTCTACGTAACGGTGATCGAGCCGCCGCTGCGCCCGCGCCGGGTCTATCTCCACGATCAGCCCGACACCCTCGTTCATCGTGACCGCCAACGGCTGCGCGCCGCCCATGCCGCCCAGTCCCGCCGTCAGCACAAACCGGCCGCGCAGGGACGGCCAGCCCTTCTGCCGCGCCAGCGCGCCGAACGTTTCATAAGTGCCTTGCAGAATGCCCTGAGTTCCAATATAAATGAAAGATGCAGCCGTCATTTGCCCATACATTAATAGCCCACTTGCTTCAAAACGATCAAATTGCTCCTGCGTCGCCCAGTGCGGCACGATATTGGTGTTGGCGAGCAGCATACGGGGCGCATCGGGGTGCGACTTAAAAACGGCCACCGGCTTGCCAGACTGGATGAGCAAGGTTTCGTCCGGCTCAAGATTTTTCAGCGATTCAAGAATCGCCTCGTAACAGTCCCAGTTGCGCGCGGCTTTGCCTCGCCCACCGTAGACGATCAGTTCATCGGGCTTTTCGGCCACGTCTGGGTCAAGATTGTTCTGCACCATGCGGTAAGCCGCTTCGATCAGCCAGTTTTTGCAGGTTAGCTGCGTGCCGCGCGGCGCACGAACCACGTGGGGTTTTGCGAATGGCAGGTTGGTCATAAGAATACCTTTTGAATATGTGGGCGGGTTTAGAAACCCGTCCACAAAATCTTATTCTAATTCTAAAGCGGCGCCCGCTGCCCGCGCCACCGCGCCGGTTTCGACCAGTTCGCGTAGGGCCTCGACGTGCGGGTACATCACCGTATCGGCCTCAATCACCGGCACGCGCGAACGAATCAGCCGGTATGCCGCCGCCGTCCCCTGCCCCAAGCGCGCCCCGGCCCCCAGCGTTTCCAGCCGGAAATGGATGCCCTGCGCCGCCGCGAACAGTTCCAGCGCCAGCACATTTTCGAGATTGCCCGCGATCTCCGCCGCCTGCCGCGCCGCGATTGGCCCCATCGAAACGTGGTCTTCCGCGTTGGCCGACGACGGAATCGAGTCCACGCTGGCCGGGTGCGCCAGCACCTTGTTTTCGCTCACCAGCGCCGCCGAGGTGTACTGTACGATCATGAAGCCGCTGTTCAGACCGCCTTCACGGGTCAGGAAAGCCGGCAAAACCCGCTTGTTTACTTTCTCGTCTATCAGCCTTGCCAGCCGTCGTTCGCTGACGTTGGCGATTTCCGCCAGCGCGATTTTGAGATAATCCATCACCAACGCCACCGGCTCGCCATGAAAATTACCGCCGCTCAACACCGTCGCGCCGGCCTCGTCAACGAAAATCAGCGGGTTGTCGTTGGCGGAGTTCATCTCCACTTCCAGCGTATGCCGCGCCTGGGCAATGGCGTCCCGCGCCGCGCCATGAACCTGCGGTGTGCAGCGCAGGCTGTAGGCGTCCTGCACATCCAGCGGGTCGAACAAGCGGAGAAAATCCGACCCCTGTAACAACTGCCGCAAAAACGCCGCCGACGCGGCCTGCCCCGGATGCGCCCGCACGGCATGAATGCGTTCATCAAAAGCCGCCGGCGTGCCGCGCAGGGCTTCCAGGCTCAAAGCCGCCGCGATGTCCGCCGTTTTCGCCAGCATCTCGGCGCGCGCGACCGTCAGCGCGCCGACCGCGCACATAAACGACGTGCCGTTGGTCAGCGCCAGACCTTCTTTGGCTTCCAGTTCCAGCGGTTTGATTCCCGCCCGCCGCATGGCCTCCGCGCCGGGCAGCCGTTCGCCTTCATAGAACGCTTCACCTTCGCCGATGATCGGCAGTGCCATATGCGCCAGCGGCGCGAGATCGCCGGACGCGCCCAGCGATCCCTGGGTCGGGATAACCGGATACACGCCCCGGTTAATCATCGCCACCAGCGTATCAATCACTGCCGGGCGCACGCCGCTGTAACCCTTGACCAGCGTTTGCGCGCGAATGAGCATCATGGCGCGCACGGCAGGCGCGTCCAGCAGTGGGCCGACGCCGACGGCATGGCTCATGATGATGTTGCGCTGAAGCTGCTGTACTTTGTCCAGCGGAATCAGCCGGTCTTTAAAGTCGCCGAAGCCGGTGGTGATGCCGTAGATGATCTCGCCCCGCGCCAGAAAATCTTCCACCGCTTGACGGGAACGTTTCACTTTTTCGAGCGAGGCCGGGGATACCCGAACGGTGAATTCAGTGGGATGCCGCCAGGCAGCGGCGACAGCGGCCACATCGTCAATCGTCAAGCCGTCGCCATCGAGTTCAATCACGCGCATAATCAAAACTTCCGAAAAAGATTATTCGGGCGCAGTCTCAGTGCCGCGCCCTACATTAAATTATACCTTAAATACAGTTTGAATCGCCAAGACGCCAGCAGGGGCGCACGGCTGTGCGCCCGCCTACATGCGGCTGCCCCGCGAGTGCCAGGGGTTGGTTCTTTCCTGGCGCTCTTGGCGTCTTGGCGGTTAATCTCACCTCTATATCTCCAGCTTCGCGCGTTCCTTTAGCGCGGCATGAACGCGATTTTCCGCCGCCTGCATCCGGGCGCGCAGTTCGGCCAGCGCGTTCAGCCATACATGCGCGGCCACCTTGTCGCGCACGCCCGCTGCGTTGGCATGGACGTTCATGCTGGCCGCCGTGAAGGCCGCCACGCCCATCGCCGCGCCGGAAGCGGCGTCGGTCACGCTGTTGACATTGCCCCTCTCGGCCACCTCCGCCAGCAGTTCCAGCACCTCGGCCACCTGCCGGCACACGTCCAGCGGCACATGCGCCGCGCCATGCGTCGCCACTTCGACCGCTTCCTCGCGTTCGGCTTTCTCGGCGTCGGTGTCCTTCGGCAGTTTATAGGCGTCCATCACCGCGTCAAACGCCTGCGCGTCCAATTCAACGGCGCGTTCGAGAGAGGCGCGCAGGTCGTCCGCCCGCGCCGCGATTTCGTACATCCGTGCTTCCACGTCGGCGTATTTTTTCTTGCCGATGGTCAGCCGCGCCGCCATCGCCGCCAGCCCCGCCGCCATCGCCCCGGCATAAGCCGCCGCCGACCCGCCGCCTGGCGTGGCCGTCCCTGCCGCCAGCCGCTCTGTGAACGGCGTTTCGGCCTCGCCCTGCCCCATCGCCGCATACAACCGTGTTTCCAGCACTTGATCGGGCGCGAACTGGTCGAGCTGCAAGTACCACTGCGCCGCGTCCACCAGCGCCGCCTGTGGAATTAACCCTACCAGTTCGGTATGGTGTATCATCACACCGTAACGCGCGGCCTCGCGGCGTACCATCTCCACCACGCGGGCGACCGGCGTGCGCGTGTAGTCGGTCAGGTTCATACTGACCTGCGCGCGGCCATCCACCAGCAGCCCCAGCGCCTTGACGTAATGCAGCCCGCCGGACGAATGCCGCACGGCAGAAGCGATTTTTTTGGCGATGCTCACATCGTCGGTCGCCAGGTAGACGTTAAAGGCGATCAGCGGTGCGCGCGCCCCGATGACGGTCGCGCCGGCAGTCCCGACCGACGCCGGGCCAAAATCGGGCGCGCGGTTCGGGTCGGTGGCGATGCTCTCCTTCAGCCCTTCGTATTCGCCGCGCCGGATGTTTTCGAGATTGGTGCGCTCCGGGCGGGTGGCCGCCGCTTCGTACAGGTAAACCGGGATGCCCAGTTCATCGCCCACGCGCGCGCCGAGCGCCCGCGCCAGTTCCACGCACTCATCTATCGTCACGCCGGAAAGCGGAACAAACGGCACCACATCGGTCGCGCCCAGCCGAGGATGTTCGCCCTGATGTTTGTCAAGATCAATCAGTTCTGACGCTTTTTTAATGCCCGCGAAAGCCGCTTTGACCGCCGCTTCCGGCGGCGCGACGAACGTCACCACTGTGCGGTTGTGGTCGGCGTCGCTGGAGCGATCCAGCACAATCACGCCGGACACCGATTCAATCGCCTTCACAATCGCGTCCACCACGCGGGAGCGGCGGCCTTCGGAAAAGTTGGGGATACATTCAACCAGTTTTTGTGTCATGAATCCGCCTTTTGAAGTGGTATGGACAAGGGGCTTAAGCCCTTTGTCTGCCTGTCATCAAAGAAAAACCGCAGACCGAAATCTGCGGTTAATCCTACCTCATTCTGCCCAAAATGGCTTATCTGTTGGTTTGCCCTCACCCCAAAACGCTCTATCTGCGAGGGGCTTATGAACCCGCATTACATACCGTCTCCCTGAGAGAGACGGGACCGAGTGCATTCCCCTTTAATCCCCTGTCGGCAGCGGCAGCGGTTCGCGGCTGCCGTTGGTCGAAGGCGGTGGCGTTTCCTCCTCGCGGCGGAACTGGCTCATGTACAGGTCGTAGTACGCGCCGCGCTGCGCCAGCAGTTCGGTATGCGTGCCACGCTCCACGATCAGACCGTCCTTCAGAACCAACACCTGATCGGCATTACGAATGGTGCTGAGCCGGTGCGCGATCACGAAGCTGGTACGGCCCTCCAGCAGCTTTTCAAACGCTTTCTGAATCAGCCGCTCGGTGCGTGTGTCCACGCTGGAAGTCGCTTCGTCAAGGATCAGCACGCGCGGATTCATCAGCGCAACGCGGGCGATGGCGATCAACTGGCGCTGCCCCTGGCTGAGGCCGCTGCCTCGCTCGCCCAGGATGGTCTGGTAGCCCTGCGGCAGCCGTTCGATGAAGGTATCCGCCGCTACCAGTTTGGCCGCTTCGATCACTTCGTCGTCGGTCGCGTCCAGCCGTCCGTAACGGATGTTGTTCATCACCGTGTCGGAAAACAGGAAGGTATCCTGAAGCACAATGCCGATCTGCGACCGCAGGCTGTCCAGACGCGCATCCCGCACGTCCAGGCCGTCAATCCGCACTGCGCCGTCGGTCACGTCGTAAAACCGGGGCAGCAGGTTGATGATGGTGGTTTTGCCGGCCCCGGTCGGGCCGACGATGGCGACCGTCTGGCCCGGCTCGGCGCGCAGGCTCACCCCGCGCAGCACTGGCTCGTCCGGTTTGTAGGATGTCCAGACCTCCTCAAACTCGATCTGCCCCTGGATGAGCGGCATTTCGACCGCATCAGGTTTGTCCACAATCGTCGGCTTCACATCCATCAGGCCAAAAATCCGCTCGCCGCCGGCAATCGCGCTCTGGATGTTCGTCCACAACACGGCGATCTGCTGAATCGGCTGGCTAAACCGCTGGACGTATTGCAAAAAAGCGATCACCGTCCCCAGCGAGATGACCGCCGTCCCCAGCAGCGGCTCGTTCCGCAGCACCGACAGCCCACCGGCCACCACCACGACAGCCAGCGCCACATAACCCAGCGCCTCCAGCACCGGGTTGAGCGCGCTGGTAAAGCTGGCAGCGCGGATGTTGGCATCGCGGTTAGCGGCGTTCACCCGGCGGAACTGCTCGATATTTTCGTCTTCGCGGTTGAAGGCCTGCACCTCGCGCACCCCGGCGATGCTCTCCTGAAGATCGGCATTCACGCTGCCCATCTCCCGCCGGCTTAGGCGGAACGCCTTACGCGCCTGCGCGGAGAAGTAAAATGTCGCCAGCGCCATAAACGGCACGACCGAGAGGCTTATCAGCGCATACGGCACGTTGGTCTGGAGCATCTCGACCATAATCCAGACGATCAGCAGCGCGCCGCTGAGTACCTGCACCAACGCGAAACTCAACACCTGCTGGATGGTTTCCGAGTCGCTGGTGAAACGGCTCATGATATTGCCGGCCTCGTTTTCAGCATAAAAACCCAGCGGCAGCCGGTTCAAATGACGGAACACGTCCTTACGTATCTGCCGGAGCGCACCCTGGCCGGCCCAGGTCATCAGGAAAAACATCAGCCCGCTGAGGACCGAACCGACAACAAACACCACCGCCAGCGTACCGACGATGTTCAGCAAACCGGCCAGCTTGGCGGCGGTATCGGCGTCTGGTGTGATGGTCGGGTCGTACCAGCACAGCGAGCCGGGCCGCGCAAACAGATAACAATCTACGGCCTGCCCGATCAAACGCGGGCCAAGCACCTGTATCCAGGTCGTGACGATCATCAAAACCAGCACCAGCGCCAGCGCATACCACCGCTGCCGGAAGTAGCGCCAGAAGCGCGCCAGCGTCACACCGACGTTTTTCGGCCTGCTGATCTCTCGCTCAAGTAAACGGCGTCCGCCGTCCAGTCCACCCATCATAGCCGTTACGAAGCCTCCTGCGCGTCGCCAACTGTCTCGATTTCGGCATCCCCCACCAACTGCGAGTGGTAAATCTCGGCATAAATCGGGCTGGTTTCCATCAACTCCTCGTGTTTGCCGCGCGCCACCACCTGTCCTTTGTCCATAACCAGGATGAGGTCGGCATTTAATACCGTGCTGATACGCTGCGCGATCACGAAACTGGTGCGCCCCATCATCAACTTATCCAACGCCTTCTGGATGCGGTATTCGGTCATCAGGTCTACACTGCTAGTCGAGTCGTCTAGAATCAGCAGGCGCGGGTTAAGCAGCAGGGCGCGAGCGATGGCAATACGCTGTTTTTGGCCGCCGGAAAGAGTCGCGCCGCGCTCGCCGACCGGCGTCTCGTAACCGTCCGGGAAGCTGGTGATGAAGTCGTGCGCCTCGGCGGCTTTCGCCGCTGCGATCACTTCTTCCATTGTCGCTTCAGGCCGCCCGAAGGCGATGTTATCCCGGATTGTGCCGCTGAACAGGTTGGTTTCCTGCAAAACAATGCCGATCTGCGAACGCAGGCTGTCCAGCGTCACCTCGCGCAGGTCGTGGCCGTCAATCAAAACCGCGCCTTCGCTGGCATCGTAAAACCGAGGAATCAGGTTGATGATCGTCGTTTTACCGCTGCCGGTCGCGCCCAACAGCGCAACCGTCTGCCCCGGCGCGGCGGTAAAACTCACATCATTCAAAACCGGCTCACTGCTGCCGAAGTAGCGGAAGGTGACGTTTTTGAATTCAACATGCCCTTCAATCGGCGGCAGTGTGATGGCATCGGGCCGGTCGGTCACGTCGCTTTGAGCGTCGAGAATTTCAAAAATGCGTGAGGCCGAAGCCGACGCCTGCGACATCAGCGAAATGATGAACCCCAACTGCCCCAGCGGGAAAAAGACATACACCAGGTACAGGCTGAACTTCTGGTACTCGCCCAAGTTGAGCGTACCGTTCAGAATTTGCTGCCCGCCAAAATACAAGATGGCTGCCTGCCCCAATTGAGCGATCAAAAAGATGATCGGGAACAGGAAAGCGAACGTCCGGCTGACTTTGATGCTCTGGAAAAACAGATCATCGGCGGCACGGTCAAAACGTTTCTGCTCATATGGTTCGCGCACGAACGCTTTAACGACCTTGATACCCGCCAGCGCCTCCTGCAAAACCGTGTTCATCCGCGAAATACGCCGCTGCACCTCGACAAAAAGCGGCTGGCTGACGGCCCCAAAAATGATGAACAGCACCAGTGCCAGCGGCAGCGTCGGCAGCACCACCAGCGTCAGCCGCCAGTTGGTGGTCAGCAGAATCACCAGCGTGACTGTCAGCAAAATAAACGCCTGCGCGGCCAGCACCAAACCCTGAGCGATGAACAGGCGCACCTTTTCAACATCATCCGTCGCGCGGATCATCAGTTGGCCGGTCTGGTTCTGATCGTGGTAGCTGAAGGAAAGGCGCTGAATTTTCGCAAACAGATCGTTGCGGAAGTCAAAAGCCACACCCTGCGACACTTTTTCGGCCATGTACGCCTGGACAAACGAGAACAGGCCGCGCATGATCGCAAAAGCGGCGATGAAGATGGCGGCGTTAACCAGCAGCGTTTCGGCATTGGCCTGGTCAAGCCGAAGCTGTTCCAGTGTTTTGCCGGCCTGCTGCGCGGCCAGGTTTTGCGCGGCTTCCGTCAGCGCTGGGAGCGGCATCTCGATACTGAGTATAGCATTCGCCACCGTGCCGCCTGTCACTGCGTCTATCATGTTCTGGACAAGCTGCGGTACGGCAAGCTGCGCGATGGTGGCGATCAACAGCGCGGCGTAAGCGATGAGCGTGGCGCGGCGCTGCCGGCCCAGGAAACGAATTGCCCGCCCCAGGCTGCGGTTGTCCATACGCGGGCGGCCTGCTCCACGACGGTTTTGTATGGCTTGTGCTTGCAAGTTAATTCCCCTCTCCTTTAACGTATCAGGCGAAACCGGCAGTAAACGATCCTCTCACAGCGCCTCAAAACTCAATACCCCCTTCCGACTCCTTCGCCCTCATGGCGCGTTCCAGCGCCTCGACAATCATACGCTGCTCATCCAGCGACAGCGCGCTTAACAGTTCGGCTGCTGCCGCACAGCGCCTCGCGTGCGACTCCTCAATGAACGCCGCCGCTTTTTCGCTGAGGAACAAACACATCACGCGGCTGTCTGCCCCTTCTTCTTGCAGCTTTCGACGCTCGACCAGACCCAACGACTCCATATGCTGAACGGCTGTCGAGATGGCCGCCGGCGTAAGCCCCATACAGTCGGCCAGCTCTTTTTGCGCTATACCGGGCCGGTGATGCAGGATATGCAGCGCCTTAAAGTGGCTTACCGCCAGCTGTCCGGCCAGATCATCCGGCATTCGGTAATGTGTCAGCCTGCCCAGCACTTCCAGCACGCGCAAAAAACGGCGTGCCAGCTCAAATGTTTCGCTGTCCCCACCCATAGCCACTCATCTATCTGCTATATACGATCTAAAAATGGGAAAAGTAGTTAATTAATTTGATTAACTTGCCCATCGTAAGGGAAATCGCAGCGGTTGTCAAATGAGAAAATCCCCAAAAACGGGGTGTCAGCCACACATTGTAATTTTGATACCGAATGTTATGATAATCCCTCAACCGAGAGCGCCGCCAGAGGGAAACAAAATGTCCGAGCCGATAACCATCCTGTGCCTGTCCAGCTATTTTAAGGGGGAAGCCTTTCTGCGAGAAGCCAAGCGCCAGGGCTGCCGGGTGCTGCTGCTGACCGAAGAAAAGCTGAAGGATGAAAAGTGGCCGCGCGAGAGCATTGACGATTTTTTGCTGATGCCCGACCTGAGCCGCCTGCAAGATGTGATAAACGCCGTCAGCTATCTGTGCCGCGCCCAGGACATCCGGCGTATTTTCGCGCTAGACGAATACGATGTTGAAACGGTGGCGGCGCTGCGCGAGCATCTGCGGCTGCCGGGCGCGGGGCAAACGCTCACCCGCTTCTTCCGCGACAAGCTGGCGATGCGGATAAAAGCGTCTGACGGCGGCATCGCCGTGCCGCCCTTCACGCCGGTTTTTAACTACGACCGCCTGCGGGACTACATGGGGCACGTTCCCCCGCTCTGGCTACTCAAACCGCGCACCGAGGCCGGCGCGATGGGCATCAAAAAGATTCACGAGCCGGAAGAACTGTGGCGCTGGCTGGACACCCTGGGCGACCGGCAGTCTCATTTTTTGCTGGAGCAGTACATCCCCGGCGATGTTTTTCACGTCGACTCGATCATCTGGGAGGGCGAAATCATCTTCGCCAGCGCCCAGCAGTACGGCCAGCCGCCGATGAACGTGGCGCACGAAGGCGGCATTTTCACGACCCGCACCCTGCCCCCGGAGTCCGATGAAGCCCAGGCGCTTTACGCGCTCAACCGACAGGTGATTCAAACGCTCGGCCTGCCGCACGGCGTAACCCATGCTGAATACATCCGCAGCCATGCCGAAGGACGTTATTATTTTCTGGAGATCGCGGCGCGGGTGGGCGGCGCGTTTATCGCCGACCTCATCGAGGCTGCCACCGGGCTAAACCTGTGGGCCGAATGGGCGCGCCTGGAAATCGCCCACGCGCGCGGCCAGGTTTATCGGCTTCCCGAACGCAGGCGCAAACACGGCGGGCTGCTGGTGTCGCTGGCGCGCCAGGAATACCCGGATATGTCGGCCTATAATGACCCGGAAGTGGTGTGGCGCATTGACAAAAAACACCACGCCGGCCTGGTTGTCGTTTCCGAAGACCAGACGCGCGTCCAGTCCCTGCTTAATGACTATACGCAGCGTTTCATCACCGATTTCATGGCCGTTCAGCCGCCGAAAGACCGGCCCACCCATTAACTGCTGGTAAAATTCAGCAATAATTCAAAAGGCCCGGATTGATTTCCAGGCGTTTTGGTATAGCCTAAAGGTTGAAACCCAACGACGAAACCACCTGTAAATATGCCGCTTTTCACACCCAACTATCCCTTCTCCGAAACTGGCCTCCCGGCTCTGCTTTCCACGCCGGAGCGCACTGGAGCATTGTCCCGCTACACCGGGCGCGGGGTGGTGATGGCCTTTGTCGATTCCGGCTTTTATCCCCATCCCGACCTGGAAGGCCGCATTCTGGTTCATGCCGACGCTTCGACCAACCACGTCATCGAACAAAAGTCAAACTTCACCGTCAGCGATTTAAGCTGGCACGGGCAGATGACCAGCGTCATCGCCGCCGGCGATGGGCGCGCTTCCGGCGGCAAATACCGGGGCATCGCCTCTGCTGCCCGGCTCGTCCTGGTCAAGGTCAGCACGCCCAAAGGCCAGATCAAAGAACGCGACATCCTGCGCGGCCTGCGCTGGCTGCTGGATACGCACCGCCGCTTTCAGGTGCGGGTGGTCAATATTTCGGTCGGCGGCGACTTCGCCAGCGCCGACCCCGATCATCCGCTTCACCGCGCCGTCCGCAAGCTGACCGAAGCCGGCCTCAATGTCGTCGTCGCGGCAGGCAACCGCGATACCGATTATGTGCTGCCCCCGGCCAGCGCCGCCGATGCTCTCACGGTCGGCGGTATCAACGACCATAACTCGCGGGATATTACGCTCTGGACGCTCTACCACCATAACTACGGGCGGGTTTACGACGGCAGCCGCAAGCCGGACATCCTGGCGACGGCCAACTGGATCGCCTCACCCATCCTGCCGGAATCGCCGACTGCGCGGGAAGTGCGCTGGCTGGCCCCCCTGCTTGAAACCTCGGACGAAGCGCGCATCCTGCACCTGCTCAAACGCGGCTACCGCGACCTCGGTCTGCCGCGCGATGCCGCTTTGAACGCCGACGAAAACACCTACGCGCTGCTTCAACAGCGCATCCACGCGCACAAGATCGTAGACGCGCTTCACCAGCATGTAGACGGCACATCGGTCGCTGCGCCAATTGTCGCTTCGGTCATCGCGCAAATGCTGGAAGCCAACCCGCGTTTGACGCCGCGCCAAATCCGCGCTATTCTGACCGAAACCGCCAGGCGTCTGCCCAATGTGCCGCCCGAAAAACAGGGCAGTGGCGTCTTAAATGCAGCCGCAGCGGTGATGGTGGCAGCCGGCCTATCGTGAGCGACTAAACTGATGAATCGAGAATATCACCGTTGGCACAGCCCGGCGCTCAACCGGGATATGGAACTGCTGGTTTTTGGACACGCCGGAGCGCGTGTCCTCGTTTTTCCCACCTCGCGCGGCAAGTTTTACGAGTGGGAAGACCGGGGCATGATGGCGGCGCTGCGCCAGCATCTCGAAAACGGCTGGCTGCACGTCTTCTGTGTGGACAGTATTGACTCCGAAAGCTGGTACAACTGGTGGGCGCACCCCGGCGGGCGCGCTTACCGCCACGCCCAGTACGACGGCTACCTGTACAACGAAGTGCTGCCCTTCATGCTGAAAAAGAACGATAATCCCTTCCTCATCACAATGGGCGCCAGTTTCGGCGCTTACCATGCCATGACCTTCAGCCTCAAACATCCCGATCAGGTTAATCGTATTCTGGCCTTCAGCGGGCTGTACGATATTCGCGGCTTCACCGGCGGCTACAGCGACGATTACGTGTTCTTCAACAATCCGATGCAGTTCATTGCCGCCGAATACGACGACCGGCGGCTGTCGCTGCTGCGCCGGCTGGACATCATCATGGCGACCGGGCGGGAAGACCGGCTCATCCAGCAGGCGCGCGATTTTTCCGCGCTGTTATGGAACAAGGGCATCGGCAATGCGCTGCGCGAATGGGACGGCTGGGCGCACGACTGGCCCTTCTGGCAGAAGATGATGCTGTTGTACATCAGCGGTCACGACTGAACTCATGGATAAACCCATTAGACGGTGCCTGATCCTGAGTGGACAGCGGGCTGAAGCCCGCTGCCAGTGAGCTAAAACTGAGGCAGTGGGCTAAAACTGAGACAGTAAGCTAAAACTGAGACAGTGGGCTTAAGCCCACTGTCTATCAAACTCATTCTTTTCCGTTTGTCCATTAAGCATTTTCGAGCGCCGCTGATATAATTGAACCACCTCAAAGATTACTGTTTGTTTCGGAGAGCGATATGGCGAAAAAGGCTCAGGAACTCCTGCGGGTTGGTCTCTTTGTCGGCAGAGAATGGTCTTGGCCGCCGGCCTTCATCGAAGAAGTGAATCAGCGTCAGGCCGGCGTGATCGCCGAATATGTCAAAGTCGGCGGCACGATGATGAACGATCCCTGCCCGTACCGCGTCATCATTGACCGCATTTCCCACGAAGTCCCCTACTATCGCTCATATCTCAAAAACGCGGTGCTTCAGGGCGTCAAGGTTATCAACGACCCGTTTATGTGGACGGCGGATGACAAATTTTTCGATGCCTCACTGGCGACCAGACTCGGCGTCGTTTCGCCAAAAACTATCGTGCTGCCCAATAAAGATTATGTTCCCGGCATCGTCCACGACGAAAGCCTGCGTAATCTTAAATACCCGCTTGACTGGAACCACCTCGTCGAGCAGATCGGCGGGACGCCCTGCGTCCTCAAGGACGCGCACGGCGGCGGCTGGAAAGAAGTGTACATCGTGCATTCGATTGCCGAGCTGATCTGGCGCTACAACCAGAGCGGCCTGCGAACAATGATCTTGCAGGAGTACATCCAGTGGGATAACTACGCCCGCTGTTACTGCCTGGGCGGGTCGGATGTCCATGTGATGAAATACAAACCCGGCAAGGACGGCCAGGGACACTACCACGACGATCACGATTTTTCGCCGGAACTTTATGACCGTCTGGTGCGCGATTCGATCACGCTTTGCCAGGCCGTCGGTTACGATATGAACGCCGTCGAGTTCGCCATCAAAGACGGTCTGCCTTACGTGATCGAATACATGAATCCCGCGCCGGACATGGACGTGAACTCGCTGGGGCGCAAAAACTTCGATTGGATGGTCACGCATATGGCCGACATGGTAATCCGGCTGGCGAAATCGAACGAACGCACGCTGGATCGTTACGTGTGGGCCAAACTGCTGAAAGGCAAAAAAACCGCCGCAGCGAGCCGAGGCGCGGAATAATCCCGATGCTGCTCCAGGAAGCCATTGACACCTACCACGACATTCTGACCGAACCGCTGGCGCTGGAAACCAGCCAGGCGCTTTTCAGCCGTTTCAAACCGCTGGGCCTGTATTTCGGCGACCGGCCTATCTGTACCGTCCTGCGCCCGCATTTTTATTTCCAAGAGCAGTGGTTATATCTTCAGCAGGAAACGGAAATTCTGCTCGGCGCGTTCGCCAAAGCCCACGAAGCCTGCGCCGCCGATGCGAACCTGCGCGCCCAGCTTGACCTGGAAGTCTACGAGGAGCAGCTTTTTAACGCGGACATCGGCGCGGCAGTCCCCTGGACGACCTCAAGGCTCGATTCGTTTTTCCTGCCGCACGAAAGGCGCTTGCAGTTTGTCGAGTACAATGCCGAAACCCCCGCCGGCATGGGCTACGAAGATATTCTGGCCGAACTGTTTATGGAACTGGAACCCATGAAACAGTTTTTGAAAGTTTATGCCATCCAGAGTATGCCCATGCAGGGGCGGCTGCTGGCGGCGCTCATGCGCGGCTACCGTGATTGGGGCGGCCAGGGCATCCCTCAGATCGCCATTGTGGACTGGGGACACGTGCCGACGCTCAACGAACATGAAATCATCCGCGCCTTTTTCCAGGAACACGGCGTCCGCGTCATCCTGGCCGACCCGCGCGGCCTGGAATATCGCGGAGGGCATCTGTGGGCGGGCGCTTTTCGTATTGACCTGATCTATAAACGAGTCCTGTGCAGCGAATTGATTCACCATATGGGCATTCACAACCCCATCGTGCGGGCGGTGCAGGATCATGCCGTGTATATGACCAACTCCTTCAGTGCCAAACTGCTGGCGAAAAAAAGCAGCCTGGCCTTTTTAAGTGACGAACAGAACGCACGCCTGTTCACCGAAAAACAGCGTGCCTCCATCGCCGCGCACATCCCCTGGACGCGGCGCGTGGCGGAGCGTAAAACCACCTATCACGACCAGGAGGTTGACCTGCTGCCTTTCGTGGCGGAAAACCGCGAGCAGTTCGTCTTAAAACCCAATGACGAATACGGCGGTTCCGGCGTGGTACTGGGATGGGAAACCACCGCCGAAAACTGGAACGCCGCGCTGCAAAAGGCGCTCACCACACCGCACGTCGTTCAGGAACGTGTCGAGCCGATCTACCGCGACTTCCCGGCCATCATTGACGGCAAGCTCGACATCAGCCCGCGCTTCATTGACGCCAACCCCTATGTTTTTTACGGCCACACTGTACACGGCTGCCTCACGCGGCTGTCGTCGGTGGCGCTGCTCAACGTAACCGCCGGCGGCGGCTCAATCGTGCCGACCTTCCTGCTGCAAAAACGCTCATGACCTTCTCGCACGATGTTTTCCTCAGCCCGTTTAGCTGGCGCTACGGCTCGCCGGAGATGCGGCAGCTCTGGTCAGAAGCGCGCAAGCGGCAGCTTTGGCGGCGCATCTGGGTGGCGCTGGCCGAAGCGCAGCAGGCCGCCGGCTTGGTCACAGTGCAGCAGACCGCCGATTTACGCGCGCGCCAGGACGATATTAATCTGGAGCGTTCGCTTCAAATCGAAGCCGAAATCCACCACGACCTGATGGCCGAAATTCGCTGTTACGCCGAACAGTGTCCGATCGGCGGCGGCATCATTCATCTGGGCGCGACCAGCGCGGACATCGAAGATAATGCCGATGCTCTGCGCCTGCGCGACGGCCTAAACCTGCTGCTTGACCGGCTGCGCGCGCTGCTGCTGGCCCTCGCCGACCGCATCGAAAGCGAGGCCGACCATGTGTGTATGGCCTTCACCCACTTGCAGCCGGCAGAACCGACCACCATCGGCTACCGGCTGGCCGGGTATGCCCAGGACTTGCTGGCCGACTATGAAAACCTGCGGCGCGCGCGGGGGCAGATTCGCGGCAAGGGGCTGAAAGGCGCGGTCGGCACGCGGGCTTCTTACGCCCACCTGCTGGCTGGCACGGCCATGACGCCTGCCGAACTGGAATCCCGCGTGATGGCTGCTTTAGACCTGCCGGCTTTCCCCATCGCCACACAAACTTATCCACGCCGCCAGGATTGGGAAGTCCTTAACGCGCTGGCCGGGTCGGCCATGACCATCTACCGCTTCGCCTTCGATCTGCGGCTGCTTCAGTCACCGCCGCTTGGCGAATGGGCTGAACCGTTCGGCGCAGCGCAGGTGGGGTCATCGGCCATGCCGTTCAAACGCAACCCCATCCATGCCGAAAATCTGGACAGCCTGGCGCGTTTTCTGGCCGCCCTGCCCCGCGCCGCCTGGGACAACGCCGCCCACAGCCTGCTGGAACGCACGCTGGACGATTCCGCCAACCGGCGGCTGATTCTGCCGGAGGCATTCCTGGCCGCCGACGAACTGTTTCTGCGAGCGCAGCGCATCGTCGCCGGGCTGCGAATTGATGAAACCGCCGTCCGCCGCACCCTGGA
Source organism: Anaerolineae bacterium (assembly GCA_026645945.1). Lineage (GTDB taxonomy): Bacteria > Chloroflexota > Anaerolineae > Aggregatilineales > Phototrophicaceae > CFX2. The sequence goes on along the minus strand of JAPKMO010000001.1, from coordinate 9,953 downwards.
CACCTATGGCGTGTTCGCTGCCACCGAGCGCCTGCTGATGGAAACCGTCCGCCGGGGAGGCAGCCGGCAGGAACTTCACGAGGTCATCCGGCAGCACAGCTTGGCCGCCTGGGAGGAAATTCGCCAGGGGAAGCCAAACCCGCTGGCCGGCCGCCTGAGCGCCGACGAATCGCTCGCCCGTTTTGTGCCAGCCGAAGAAACGCGCGCGCTGCTCCATGCCGAAGACTACATCGGCGATGCGCCCGCCCGCGCCCGCAGCCTGGCGGGGCAGATACGCGCGGCGCTTAACCCTTAATGCCGGACATCGCCACGCCTTCGATAAAATATCGCTGGAGCATCACGAACAGCGCCAGCATCGGCACCGTCGCCAGGAACGATCCCATCATCAGCAGATTCCAGGGCGTGCTGCGTTCGCCTTGCAGCAGGCTGATGCCGATGGTGACGACGCGCGTATCCGGGGTATTGGCCGCTACCAGCGGGAACAAAAAGTCGTTCCAGGCCGCCTGAACGGTGATGACGGCGAAAGCCGCCAGCGCTGGGCCGGACAGCGGCAGCGTGATAAACCGCAGGATTTGCAGCGGGTTCGCGCCGTCAATCATAGCCGACTCTTCCAGTTCCAGCGGGATTTGCAGAAACGCCTGCCGCAGCAAAAACATGGCGAAGGCGCTGAACGCGCCGGGGACGATCAGCGCGGCGAAGCTGTTCAGCCAGCCAAGCTGGCGCAGCAGCAGATATTCCGGTATCAGAATAGCCTGGAACGGCACCATCAACAGCCCCAAGCACAGCGCAAAAATCACGTTGCGCCCCGGAAAGGGATACCGCGCGAAGCCGTAAGCCGCCAGCGAACACGTCACGAGCTGGCCCAGTGTGCGCCCAACCGTCATAATGGCCGAATTTAACATATACCGGCTGAAGTTCGGCGAAGTTTTGTAAAGCTGCTGCAAGTTTTCGATGCACGCTGGATTCTGCGGAATCCAGCGTATCGGCAGCGTGCTGAGTTCGGCGGGCGGCTTGCAGGCTGTCGAGGCCATCCAGGCGAAAGGCATCACCATCACTACCGCCCCCATCGCCAGCATCAGGTACGTCACAATCTTCAGCGACACGGACAGATCAGTATAGGCCGGTGGTCGTTCGGTCGCCTGGACGTTCATCGTTCCCCCGCTTCATAATAAACCCACCGCCGCTGCATTCGGAGTTGAACAGCCGTCACGCCCAGCGTAATCAAAAACAGCACCAGCGCAACAGCTGACGCATATCCAAATTCCGACTGGACGAACGCGCTCTGGTATAGAAAATACGACAGCGTTGTGGCGCTGCCCCCCACCCCGCCGCGCGTCGTGCGCGCCGTCATGATATACACCTGGTCGAAAATCTGAAAACCATTGATGACCGACAGCACCATCACCAGGAAGGTTGTCGGCGACAGCAGCGGCAGCGTGATAAACCGAAAACGCTGCCAGCCTTTCGCGCCGTCAATGATAGCCGCCTCGTATAACACGCGCGGGATGGCCTGCAACCCGGCTAGAAACAGCACCATATCAAAACCCAAACGCTGCCAGACCGTTACCGCCGCGATCGGGAACAGCACCAGATCGGGGCGGGTCAGCCAGGGTTGGTCGCGCAGACCCACCGGCGCGAGCAGATTGCCCACCAGCCCGTAGCGCGGCTGAAAAATCCACGTCCAGACGATGGCCGCCGCCACCGTCGAGGTGACGACCGGCAGAAAATACACGGTGCGGAAGAAGCCCCGCCCGCGAAGCCGCTGGTTGAGCATAACCGCCACGTTCAGCGCCAGGAAAATTTCCGCCGGGACGGTTAACAACAGCAGCTTGGCCGTGTTGCCCAGCGCCTGCCAGAAGGCCGCGTCCCCCACCAACCGGCTGAAGTTATCCAGCCCCACAAAAACCGGCGGTTTAACGGCGTTCCACTGCTGGAGCGAGGTCGCAAAGGCCATCAAAACTGGGACGCCGAAAAAAAACATCAGCCCCAGGACGTTAGGCGCGACCAGCGCCATCCCCCACAGAGCTTTGCGCCGGGTTAACGGTGTTCGTCCGAACTGGTTGAGCAAAGCATTCCACATGGCCGGCATTCACAGAAAAGGGGCGGGTTTTTTAACCCACCCCAATGCGGAAAAACCGATGAAAGGTTTACTGCGGGAGCTGCGTATCAATGAATTCGCAGGCCAGTTGGGTCGCTTCTTCGACGCTCATGCCCAGATCAAAGATGTTCACCACCAGCTCGGTGTTGATTTTATCCCAGATTTCGTCAAAAACCGTCACACCCTGCGAATCTTGCAGCGCGTCCACGAACGCCTGGATGTTCACGCCGGCTTCGCCAAACGATTCCACCCAACGCTCCTGCATGGCCGGGTTGGCGGGAGCCACCCCACCCGCATCGGCGAAGAACTTCTGGCCTTCATCGCTGACCAGATACAGAATCAGGTTCGCCGCCAGTTCTGGCGCTTCTGTCCTGGCCGATGCCACGTAACCGACCGAGTGGACGATTGAGCGGCTGCGTCCGGTTTCGGGGTTCATGGGCAGTTTCACCACGTCCCAGTTGAAAGTCGCCTGCTCGATAGCGGTAGGCAGCTTCCACGAGCCGCCGGCGACCATCGTCACTTTACCGGCCAGCCAGAAGTTGAACGAGTCATCGGCAGACGCGCCGCCCACGATTGAAACACTGGGCATGTATCCCTGGTCGTACAGGTCTTTCAGGTAGGTCAGCGCCTCGATGCTGCCGGCGTCGGTCAGCGTACACTGCGTGCGCCCGGCCTCGACAATCGGCGTTGTGCCGGTGGCGGCAATCCAGTTCGGATAACCGGCCTGGTATTCCGAATAAACCGCCGCGCCGTACACGTCCGCTTCGGCATCGGTCAGTTTGGCGGCATAATCCGCGAAGTCGTCCCACGTCCAGTCCGTCGTCGGGTAATCCAGACCGGCAGCGTCAAACAGGTCTTTATTATAGAAGATGGCGATGGTGTCCCAGTTGACCGGGCCGGCGTACAGATCGTCGTCTTCGCCCCAGCGATACGGGTCAATCATGCCGGAACCCCACAGGTTGGTATCCACGCCGGCTTCATCAAAGTAGGGCTGCAAATCAAGCAGCGCATCGTTGCTGGCATAGAAGAAAAACCGGTCCTGCGACATATTAAAAACGTCCGGCAGATCGCCGCCCGCCACATTCGTTTTTAACAAATCCCAGTACTGGCCCCAGGGCTGCACCTGAAGATCAACCTCCGCGCCGGGACAGTAGTCCGCTTTCCAGGCTTCGATGGCGCTGCCGATGACCAGCGCCCAGTTTTCATCCCACACCCACATCGTCAGCGCGCCTGGCTCGTCGCAGGGCTGCGCCGCGATAGCCGCTTCGTCCTGCGCCCGGACGCCCGCAAACGACATCACAAGCAGCGACAGAACAACGACCAACATTAGCCAACGTTTATCGCTCATAACCGCAAATGTCTCCTTTTTGAATGAACAACAGTTTAGTGACGGACACTCACGCACAAACCAGCCCCGGCGCGCCGATTATTCATTCCTCCAGGGCTTTTCCGCCTGACCAGGTGCCGAGATCAGGCGTCGAGTCGTTCGGCGGCACGGCAGGTGGCAGGTTCAAACTCCGCCCGTTGCCCTCGGCGGCGGGCTGTTTTTTCACCGGGTTAACCTGGGCCTGGGTTTCGTCCAGCGCCTCTCGAATAGGCCGGGTCACCGGGTCAAGCGCCTTATTAATCTGGCGGTTGAGGCTGCCGCGAGTCGGCGGCTCTTTCGGCAGTTCCACTTCCATACCGGCTTCCTTCAATTCCTGCTGGAGGTAAGCCATACTTTCGGCCCACAGCGCCCGCAGCTTAGACGTATACTTACCCATCAGGTAAGCCCACCGCATCATGCGCTTTGGCCCCGCCACGATGAGCGCGATGATGAAAATGGCGATGAGTTCAGCGCCGCCAACACCCAGAATTTCCATACCAGCACCTCGCCAGAACTAACCCGCCTGAGATTGTATCTCAGGCCGGCTGCGCTGCAAACCGTTTTATCGCGATGCTCAGGCGCGCGCGCGGCGTTTGATCTGTTTGAGCCGCTTCATCACATCGTTCTGGCCGCGCCCGAAATAGTCGTACAGGATTTTATATTCGCGGTACAGTTCGTCGTAAACCGCCTTATTTTCGGGTATTGGGTTCACCACCTCATCCTTGAGCTTACCCATTTTCTCCGCCGCCGCCGCGATGTCCGGGTAGACCCCTGCCGCGACCGCCGCGTGCATGGCCGAACCCAGCGCCGGCGCCTGCGACGAGCCGGACAGCCGGAAGCTGCGCCCGGTCACATCGGCGTAAATCTGGCGCAGCATGGCGTTTTTCTCCGGCAGGCCGCCCGCCGCAATCAGCTCGTTCACGGCGATGCCGCGTTCTTCAAACGCCTCGATGATGATGCGCGTGCCAAAAGCGGTAGCTTCGATCAACGCGCGGTAGATGTCCGGCGCGCGGGTCGCCAGCGTCCCGCCCACCAGCAGGCCGGTCAGGTCGGCATCCACCAGCACCGAGCGGTTGCCGTTCCACCAGTCCAGCGCCACCAGGCCATGTTCGCCCGGTTTTTGTTTGGCGGCCTCGCGCTCCAGGTATTGGTGCAGGTCCAGGCCGGCGGCTTTAGCCGCTTCGTGATATTCCGGCGGAACAGCGTTGTCCACAAACCAGGCAAAGATGTCGCCCACGCCGCTCTGCCCGGCTTCATAACCCCACAGCCCCGGAATGATGCCGCCGTCTACCACGCCGCACATCCCCTCCACCGGCTGCAAGCTGTCACCATTCATGATGTGGCAGGTAGACGTACCCATAATCATCACCATTTGGCCGGGTTTGACGGCTTTCACGGCGGGCGCGGTTACGTGCGCGTCCACATTTGCCACCGCCACCGCCGTCCCCGGTTTCAGCCCCGTCCAGGCCGCCGCCTGTTCGGTCAGGCCGCCGGCTCTGCCGCCCAGCGGCGCGAACTCGCGGCTCATTTTGGTATCCACCACGTCGGCGAAACGCGGGTCGAGCGCCGCGAAATATTCCCGCGAGGGGTACGTGCCGTTCTGCACGATGGCCTTGTACCCGGCAGTACAGGTGTTGCGCGTTTCGACACCGCACAACTGCCAGATAAGCCAGTCCGCCGCTTCGATCAGCCGGTCTGCCGCTTCGTACACTTCCGGCGCCTCCTGCAAAATCTGGAGCGCCTTGCTGAAGAACCATTCCGAAGAAATTTTACCGCCGTAAAGATCAAGCCAGGACTCGCCCATACGCCGCGCCGTCTCGTTGATCTGGTCGGCCTGCGGCTGCGAGGCATGGTGTTTCCAGAGTTTAATCCAGGCATGAGGGTTAGCGCGCCATTCCGGCAGAGTGCATAACGGCGTGCCATCCCGTTTGGTGGGCAGCATCGTGCAGGCCGTAAAGTCAATGCCGACGCCGACGACTTCTTCTGGTTTGACGCCGCTCTGCTTTAACACCGCCGGGACTGTCTGTTTGAGGACTTCGATATAATCCATCGGGTCTTGCAGCGCCCAATCCGGCGGCAGGGCTTTGTCACTGCCGGGCAGATGTTCGTCAATGACGCCGTTTTTGTACTGGTGGACGGCAGAGGCAACTTCGCGCCCGTCACGCACATCTACCAGCACCGCCCGTCCCGACTCGGTGCCGAAATCTATGCCTATGGTATACATTGTATGGTGTCCTTTAATCCTTGCTTTCGATGGTTCGATGTTCGTTCAGGGACAGCATCCCCGATTTTGACGATTCAAACGCCTCCGCGCGCATTCGGCAGGATGATGGCGCGCACCACGCCGTCCTCATACAGGGCGGCGGTTTCAAAAGCCTGTCGGGTCTGCTCAAGCGTGTACTGGTGCGAAGCCAGGCCGTCCAGGTCAACCTGCCCGCCGGTCGCCAGGGCAATCGCCGCCGGGTAGGTGTGTTTCATCCGTCGAGACGGACGGATGAGCAGTTCCTTACGGCGGGCCGCCGAGGCGCGAAAAGTGAGAAAATCCTCAACCGGGATACCGACGATAATCACGCGCCCGCCATGACGCGCTATTTCAACACACTGGCCGGTCGTTTCGGCTGCCCAGGCTGCTTCAATCGCCACATCCACACCGCGTTTATTGGTCGCCCGCATCACCTCGGCCACCACATCGGCTTCATCAATATTGATGATTTCATCTGCGCCATAAGCGACGGCCTGGTTTAAGCGCCAGGGGTATCTGTCCGCAGCGAAAATCCGCCGCGCACCGGCCAGCCGCGCCAGCCGGATGATGAGCAGGCCAATCGCCCCGCAGCCCAGGACGGCCACATCTTCGCTAATCTGTATCTGCGCCAGCCGGCTGGCGTGCAGCGCCACCCCCAGCGGTTCAAGCAAAGCTGCGCCAATGTCCGTGACTGAATCCGGCACAGGCACGCACAGGTGAGCAGGATAAATCATGCGCTCGCGCAGCGCACCCTGGTAGGGGTACAGCCCCATAAAAGCCAGATTCAAACACAGGTGCGGATCGCCTTCCTGGCAGCGTTCGCAAACGCCGCAGGGCGTGGCCGGGTCAATGGCGACGCGCTGGCCGGGGCGAAGATCGCAGCCCGGCCCGGCGGCAACGACGATACCTGCCGCCTCGTGGCCCAGCGTAATCGGCTCTTTGGCCTTCACACCCCCCACATCGCCGTACAGGTAGGTATGCAGATCGCTGCCGCAGATGCCCACCGCCGTCACATCCAGCAGCACCTGGCCGGGGCCGGGTTCGGAATCTGGCACATCGGCCACACGAATATCACGCGGCGCATAGAAAAATGCAACCTTCACTTCGACCGCCTTTCAGCCCCAACCGCCATCGTCCGGGAAAATACTGCTGTAACGCACACCAACGCGCGGCTCAGCCATCATATCCACGACGGCCTCGCGCCAGCGGTTATAATGCACCGTTTCTTTGTGCCGGGCGGGCGCGTCCTCATCCCGGTAAACTTCGATCAGGGTGAAGCGCGTCGGGTCATCGGCCTGCTGGATGAAATCAAAACGTGCGATGCCCGGCTCCTGAACGCTGTTCCGCGCGTTATCGAGCGTCGCCTCGATAAACGCCTCTAGAAATTCCGGCTTGACGTGAATATGGACAAGCGTTATCAGCATTTGAACCCCCTCCCCTTATGACTCAAACTCGGACAGCGCGGCGAACATCTCCCGCAGGGCCGGGTACAGACCGCGAAACGACGGGTACAGGCGTCGGTAATCGGCCACGCTGTCTGCCTCCGGCTGGATTTCGTCCACACGGTGAACCATCTGCGCGCAGGCCGATGGCACATCCGGCCACGCGCCCGCGCCGACTGCGGCCAGAATCGCCGCACCGAAGGCCCCGCCTTCGCTGGTGTTGACGGTATACAGCGGGAAGCCCATGATGTCGGCCACGATCTGCCGCCAGACCGGACTGTTGGCCGCACCGCCGCTGACCACCGCCTCGGACGGATTGACGCCCAGTGCGCGCAGCAGTTCCAGCAGGTCGCGCATGGCAAAAGCAACGCCTTCCATCACTGAACGCACCATATGCGGCAGGCCGTGCCGCAGCGTCAGCCCGGCGAACGCGCCGCGCGCCAGCGGGTCAGGATAGGGGTGGCGTTCGCCGGTCAGGTACGGGGCGAACAGCAGACCCAGCGAGCCGCGCGGGACGGCAGCCGCCTTCTGATTAAGGTCATCATAGCTGCTTTCCGGGGCCAGTTCGTCGTGCAGCCAGCGCAGACAGCCCGCCGCACTTAACATCACGCCCATGTGGAACCATGTTCCCGGTATCGGCCCGCAAAACGTGTGCAGGCGGCCATCCGGCTCCGGCGCATAGCGGTCGCTGACGGCATAAGCCACGCCGGACGTGCCGACCGTTAGGCTGCACTGCCCCATCGAAACGATGCCGTTGCCCACACCGCCCGCCGGCTGGTCGCCCGCGCCGCCCACAATCGGCGTGCCGGGCCGCAGCCCGGTGGCCGCCGCACCTTCTTCGCTGACGACGGCGCTCACATCGGTGGATTCGCACAGGTCGGGCAGCCAGCGGCGCGGGATGTCGCAGGCGGCCAGCACCTCGTCCGACCAGCCGCGCCTGCCGATGTCCATCGCGCCGAAGCCGGAGCCGTCGGCCACGTCCATCACATACGCGCCGCTCAGTTTATAGCGAATGTAGTCTTTCGGCAGCAGCACATGGGCGATCTGGTCATAAATGTCCGGCTCGTTTTCGCGCAGCCAGACCAGCTTCGGTGCGGTAAAACCCGGCGGCAAAATGCTGCCGATGATCTGGTACAGGCGTTTTTCGCCCACCTTGTGCGTGATCGCCTCACACTGCGGGCCGCTGCGCTGGTCGTTCCACAGAATGGCTGGGCGCAGCGGGCGGCCATCCGCATCCAGGGCGGTCAGGCCGTGCATCTGGCCGGTCAGGCCGATAGCCGCGATCTGGTCGGCGGACACGACCTGAAGCACATCGCGTAACGCCTGACTGGTCGCCCGCCACCAATCGTCCGGGTCCTGCTCCGACCACAGCGGGCGGGGCGTCGAAAGCGAATGAGGATGACTCCTGCTGGCTAAAACCGTCCCCTGCGCGTCTATTACCAGCGCCTTCGAGGCGGTCGTGCTAACATCAATGCCGATGAAATAATTTGGGGACATTTTTTCTCACCACCCGGTCAAAAAATTATCCGGCGCTGAGTTTAGCCCACAATTGGCTTTCATCAAAACGCCATTATCATCTTTTGCAAGTGTCACTCGTCATATTCGCATTTATAATATACACATGGTATCAGCGGTTTCGAGAGGCTTATGTTCGGGATGAAGGTTTCAATCGTGTTGGCGGTCGGTCTGTGGTTTTCGACCGCCGCGCTCATCTTTCTGGCGAGCGTTTCCGGCCAGGCTGTATTCAAAGGTGAAGGCCAGATCGCGTTTGAAACCGACCGGGATGGCAACTGGGAAATTTATACGCTGGATGTTCGCACCGGCCTGGTTTTTAACCTCTCGCGGAATGATGCGGCTGACCATGCCCCTTCCTGGTCGCCCGATAGCAGCCGGCTGGCCTTTCACTCCAATCGCGGCGGTGAAACCGACATCTACATCATGAACGCGGGCGGAAACCAGCTTCGCCGGCTCACGTTCACCGGCAGCAGTTGGCGTCCGCGCTGGTCGCCGGATGGCCGGCAGATTATGTATACTCAGGGTTTTAACGAAATTTACATCATGGACGAGGACGGCAGCCGCGCCCGGTATGTGACCAGCGGCTTCGGGCCGGAATGGTCACCCGACGGGCAGTTGATCGTCTATTATGTGAACCAGGACGGCAGCCTGAACTCCGACATCCACATCAGCGATACAAACGGTAGCAACCGGCGCAACGTCACCAACAACCCCGCCAACGACTGGGCCCCCAACTGGCTGCCCGATGGCCGGTCGTTCGCTTTTACCTCATCACGGGACGGGCGCGCGCAGGTTTATGTGGCGGATGCCGCCTGCGCCCTGGAAGCCCATGACCCGAACGTGTGCGCCCGGCTCATCCATCTCACCAGCGCCATCACGCGGACGCCAAACTGGTCACCAGATGGCCGTCGAATCGCGTTCGATTCAATCCGTCACTGGCAGTCCCAACTGTATATCATGAACGCCGACGGTAGCGCCCTGCGCCTGCTGACCGCCGTCCGCGCCAACGACCAGTTTCCGGTCTGGTCGCCTTAGAGCGCGGTCTTGCTACGACGGGGCGCTTTCCGCCGCCAGGTACTGCTCGAAAAAGCGCGCCAGGTGTCCCAGCGGCGCGCGGTAATACTCGTCCGGCGTGATGTCCAACTGCACGCGGCGGACGGCTTCTTTAACGACCGGGCGGAGCGCCGCAAAATCCTTAATCACCTGTGCATGAGGTTTTAACGAACCGTCCGGGCGCACCAAGCCGAAAAAGCGTTCGTGTTTTGACTCTTTACAGGGCGGTTTATCCCA
>JAPKMO010000019.1 GCA_026645945.1 Anaerolineae bacterium | reverse complement strand
CAATCAGGGACACGGTGATGCCGTGTCCCCTTGTTGGTATGATATGCGCGGCAGCAGGCGGTTTTTATGCCTCGGTGAAGTCGGCGTCTACTACGTCTTCTTCCGGGCCCTTCTGCCCCTGGCCGTCGGCATGAGCGCCGGCTGCGGCGGCATCCGGCTGCTGGTACATGCTGCCGCCCAGCGTTTGCACCTGCTGGTTAAGCGCGTCGGTCGCGGCGCGAATGCGGCTGACATCATCGCCTTCCAGCGCCTTACGCACGGCATCAATTTTTTCCTGCGTCTGCCGTTTGGCGTCATCCGGCAGGCGGTCGGCGAAATCGCGCAGCACTTTTTCGGCAGCGAAGATGGCGCTGTCGGCCTGGTTTCTCGCTTCGGCAGCCTCTTTACGTTTGCTGTCCGCCGAGGCGTATTTTTCGGCTTCCTTTACCATCCGCTCGATCTCATCCTCCGACAGGCCGCTGCTGGCGGTGATGGTGATCTTCTGCTGCCGCCCGGTGGCTTTGTCCTGGGCGCTAACATTGAGGATGCCGTTCGCATCAATGTCGAAGGTCACTTCGATCTGCGGCACGCCGCGCGGCGCGGGGGGAATGCCGTCCAGGATGAAACGGCCCAGCGATTTATTATCGGCAGCCATCGGGCGCTCGCCCTGCACCACATGAATTTCCACCTGCGTCTGCCCGTCGGCAGCGGTGGAGTACACCTGACTCTTTTTAGTCGGGATGGTGGTGTTGCGCTGAATCATCGGGGTCGCCACACCGCCCAACGTCTCGACACTTAAGGTCAGCGGGGTCACGTCCAGCAGCAGAATATCCTTCACATCACCGCCCAGCACGCCGGCCTGGATGGCCGCGCCCAGCGCCACTACTTCATCCGGGTTGACGCCCTTATAAGGTTCTTTGCCGAAGAACTTGCGAACAGCTTCCTGTACGGCGGGCATACGAGTCATACCGCCCACCAGGATAATCGAGTTCACCTCGCCGGCGGAAATACCGGCATCCTTAAGCGCCTGATCGCATGGGCCAATGGAACGTTTGATTAGATGTTCAACCATGCTCTCCAGCTTGGCACGGCTCAGAGACATATTCAGGTGTTTCGGCCCGCTGGCGTCCGCTGTGATGAACGGCAGGTTGATTTCAGTCGAGAGCGTGGTCGACAGTTCGATTTTGGCCTTCTCGGCGGCTTCCTTCAGGCGTTGAAGCGCCTGCCTGTCTTGGCGCAGATCAATGCCGCTGTCTTTCTTGAACTCGGTAGCCACCCAGTCAATAATCACTTCGTCGAAGTTATCGCCGCCCAGGTAAGTATCGCCGTTGGTACTGCGGACTTCAAACACGCCGTCGCCAACCTCCAGGATGGAAATATCGAATGTGCCGCCGCCCAAGTCATAAACGGCGATCACTTCGCTCTTTTTCTCGCCCAATCCGTAGGCCAGGCTGGAGGCGGTCGGCTCGTTGATGATTCGCAGCACTTCCAGGCCGGCGATGCGCCCGGCATCTTTAGTGGCGTTGCGCTGCGCGTCGTTGAAGTAAGCCGGCACGGTGATGACGGCACGATCAACCGGTTCGCCCAGGTAGGCTTCTGCATCGGTCTTGATTTTTTGCAGAATCATAGCCGAAATTTCTGGCGGGCTGTATTCCTTACCACCCATATGAACGCGAATGTCGCCGTTAGGCGCGGCGCTCACTTTATAAGGCACGCGCTTGAGTGTTTCCTGCACCTGAGGGTCGCTGAATTTGCGCCCCATAAAACGCTTGACGGAGAAGATGGTGTTTTCGGGATTGATAACCGCCTGATTCCGCGCCACCTTACCCACCAGCCGCTCGCCGGTTTTGGGATTAATCGCCACTACTGATGGGACAAGATTACCACCCTCAGCGGAAGGAATCACAACCGGCTGGCCGCCTTCCATGACAGCGCAAACCGAGTTAGTCGTTCCCAGGTCAATGCCAATGATTCTGCCCATGAACTTTAATCACTCCTATCCTGAATTACATGTATGGCACATGATGAGTTAACCGATATAATCACTTATCTGGCGACGCGCACCACCGCCGGGCGCAGAATTCGGTCGCCGTGAGCGTATCCTTTTTGCAGGGTTACGGTGACATGGCCGCTCTGGCCGTCTGCCGCGTCGTCCATACCGACCGCCTCGTGGCGGTTGGGGTCGAACACTTCACCAACCGGGTCCAGCGCCGTCACGCCCTGGTCATCGAGAAGTTTCTGAAACTTGCGGTAAATCAGCATCACCCCACTAAACCAGGGCTGATCTTCGAATCCTTCCGGCGCGCTGGACATTGCCCGCTCAAAATCATCAATAATAGGCAGGATGTTTTTGAGCATTTCCAATGAAGCGTTCTGGTAGCTTTCTTTAAGCTGCTGTTCCATGCGTCTCCGGTAATTGCTGAACTCCGCGCGCTCGCGCTGCCAGCCTTCAAGGTACTCCTGCGCCTGCTTCTGCGCCTGGATAAGCGCCTCGCCGGAAGGCTGCGGCTGCTCCGCCGTTTCCTCCACGACAGTCTCAACGGACTCGGCGCTGGCTGCCTCGTCGGCAGCGGTCTGGTGATTGGTTTCGTTGTTAATCGGCTTTGTCTCCTCTTGGCTCACTGGGTCCCTCCCTGCACAGACACAATCAAATACCCGGCGCAGAAGATCTGCTCTAGTGTACAAACATCCCATAAGAAATGCGTTAGCGAACGGCTTTAGCTTGTCACGATGGCTTCACAGGCGAGGTATCTTCCGGCGTCTCGCCGGAATCCTCAGCCGGCTGCTCGTCCCCTTCGTAGAGGTTAAGCATCATATTCGACATCAGGTTGGAGATATACCGCACGGTGCTGATGGCCCGGCCATAGTCAATGCGGGTTGGCCCCAGCACACCGACCGCCCCGCTCATCTGGCCGGGAATCCCGTACCGGCTAAGTACCATGCTGAGGTGTTTCAGCTCCTCCCAGCGCCCCTCGCCGGCGATAATAACCTGAACCCGGTTGACCAGCGGCGACAGAATTTCCGCCAGGATGGTATTTAGAAAAGCGCGTTCCTCAAACACCCGGACAGCCTGCTGCGCCCCTTCCGTATTGTCAAACGAGTTGATGATCTCGCTTAATCCGTCGCGGTAGATCAAAATCGTCTGATTATTATCCGCTTTATCCATCAGGTCAGCGGCCAGGTCGGCGATTTCGCGTTCCAGCATCCCCATGCTGACGCCCTTCATCCGCACTTCGTTGGCGTTAAGCCCCAGGCAGAGGATGTTAATCTGGTTGGCGACTTCACTCAACCGCGCCTGCGGAACGGCTTCCGCCAGCGTGAGCATCTGCTGATTGACCGAACCGCCATGCAGCACCAGCACCATCAAAATCAGCCGCCCCTGAATGGCGATTAACTCCAGGTGTTTGAAGCGGTGCGTTTCGGCAATCGGCGCAGTCACCAGCGCGGCAATGCGCGACGCCCGTGCCAGTGTTGTCGCCGTCGTTCGCATCCACTGGTCGGTCGCCAATGCTTTGCCCTGGAATTTTTCGGTGATGCGCGACTGTTCGGCAGCGGACAGATCGCTGGCGTCCAGCAGGCGTTTGACGAAATAACGGTAGCCGATTTCGGTCGGGATACGTCCGGCAGAAGTGTGCGGAGCGGTGATGTAACCCAGGTCTTCCAGCACAGCCATTTCGTTACGTACCGTTGCCGAACTGACGCCCAGATTGAAGTTTTCCGCCAGGTATTTCGAGCTAATCGGCTCCGGCGACTGGGTGTAACTGCGAACGATCAGCGATAGAATTTCTTCCTGACGTTTCGTAAGTTCAGGTAGCTGTGTGTCGTCTATAGTCATGGATAGGGTCACGAATAACCAACCGGTGTTTCATGTCTTTTATCATTATTGTAGCACGTAAATTCACGTTTCAAAGCCGGAAATGATCGTTTATAATCATTCTCATCCCGCATAGAATCAGGAGCAAAGCATGAGTGCCAATACATTTGAGGTCACCGAGGAGACCTTCGAGACTGACGTGCTGCAATCATCCCAGCCTGTGCTGGTAGATTTTTGGGCGGAGTGGTGCGGCCCCTGCAAAATGATCGCGCCTATTGTAGACCAACTCGCCCAGGAGTATGAGGGCAAACTGCGCGTGGGCAAACTGGATGCCGACGCCAACCAGAATATCCTGATGCGCTACGGCATCTTGGGTATCCCGACGTTAATTCTGTTCAAGGACGGCGAAGCGGTAGAGCGCATCACCGGCTACCAGCCGAAAGACCGCATCACCAATAAAATCGTGCCGCATTTGGGCTAGTTGACAGTCTTCAGACGCCAGACAAAAACAAAACAAGCGCCCGCCGGTAATGGCGGGCGTTGTGTTTGACGGGCTTATTTAAGCGGCTGGGTGGCCTCCTCCAGTTCCTCGACTGCCGGTTCAGCCGCCAGCGGTACGGTGAAAAAGAAGGTTGTCCCCTGGTTGAGTATACTTTCAACCCAGATTTTGCCGCCGTGCCGCTGCACGATACCATGTGTGATCGTCAGGCCCAAGCCCGTGCCGGGCTGCTCGCGCGCCTGCGGGTTTTCGCTGCGGAAGTAAGGCGTAAACAGCTTTATCAGGTCTTCTTCGCTCATCCCGATGCCGGTATCACTAACACTGATCTGTAGAAATGGGCCGAGGCTGCGATTTTTATTGTCGTAGACTGCTTCGATCACTTGGGCGCTGATCGTGATCGTGCCTTCCGGCGGTGTATATTTGTGGGCGTTGCTAACCAGATTGGTCAACACCTGTATCAGACGGTTCTGATCGGCCCAGATGTTGGGCATATTCTTTGGCGTGTTAATGACCAACTGCTGCTGCTTTTCTTCGATCTGGCGGTGCAGCGGGCGCAGTGTCTCGGTGATGACGTTGCGGAAATCCACCGCCGAAAACTCCATATGCAGGTTATTCGTTTGCAGCTTGGTTACGTCGTTCAGGTCGCTGACCAACGTACTCATACGCTCGATGTTGGAGCGGATCGTACTCAGAAAGGTATTCTGCTGGTCGTTCATCCCGCCGGTTACGCCGCTCAACAGCAGTTCGGTATACCCCTTGATGGAGGTCATCGGCGTTTTCAGTTCGTGCGCCACGAAGCTAACAAACTCGCTCTTTGACTGGTTGGCGCGGGTCAGTTCATCATAAAACTGGGCGTTGGTGATGGCGATGATGGCATGTTCCGCCAACCGTTGGGCGAAGCTCATGTCCAGCAGGTTCAGGCGCGGGTCGGTGTCTTTTTCCAGCACCAGCAACGCATGGATTTCCCCCGCCGACAGCATGGGGATGGTAAGCTGACTTTTTGCGCCCTTGAGGCTGGGTACGTAGTCGGGGTCAATACGCACGTCGGTCACGAGGTCGGCCTGCCGGGTACGCATCACGCGGCTGACGACGCCTTTGTCCAGCGGCCACAGTTTGCCTTCAGCGCCTTCCGGCTCATCCTCATCCCGGTAGCCGTAGCTGGAGATGATCTGCAACTGCGGCGGGTCGCCTTCCAGCACCAG
Source organism: Anaerolineae bacterium (assembly GCA_026645945.1). Taxonomy (GTDB): domain Bacteria; phylum Chloroflexota; class Anaerolineae; order Aggregatilineales; family Phototrophicaceae; genus CFX2. Next base: position 45,983 of record JAPKMO010000019.1, on the reverse strand, counting down.
CCCTAGCACGCCGGCGGTCGCGCCCGTATGGGCGATAGCCCAGCGCATGGTCGCGTCCGCCACTTTTCGCAGGTCGAGAGAACGGTTGAGTTCCGCGTCAATGCGCTCCATGGCTTGCAGTTCGTCCACGCGCTGGCGAAGCTGCAAGTCGGTCACTTCAAACCGGCGCGCCGTTTCGATGGCGATGGCCGCCTGCCCCGCGAAGGTGGTGAGCAGGTCGAGATCTTCCTGGACGTAAATGCTGCCATCTTTCCGGTTCAGCACCTCCAGCACGCCGACGACTCGATTCTGCGCGACGAGCGGCACAGCCAGAACGGCGGTCGTGATGAAACTACCCTGGGCGACCTCGCCGCCCCAGCGCGGGTCATGGGCGGCGTCATTGACGATAACGGCCTTACCGCTGCTGGCAACCTCACCTACCAGCCCGCGCCCGGCAGGAAACCGCTGGCCGACCAGTTCATGTCCGCTGCTGCCGACCGCCACCCGGAATTCAAGATCGCCGGAAGAGTCATCCAGTGTCAGCAGCAGCGACCCGGCCTCGGCATTGAGGATTTCCACCGCGCTGCGGGTGATGAGTTCCAGCAGGCTTTCGACGTGCAGTTCGGAAGCCATCTGGCGGCTGATGTTATTGAGTACCGAAAGCTGGCGGGCGCGCAGGTTGGTTTCGTCAAACAGGCGGGCTTTTTCGATGGATGTGGCCGCCAGCGCGCCGATGTCGCCAAAAATACGCAGTTGGTCGGCAGTGTAGGCGGCGTCGGGGTCAGAACTGCCCAGCGCCAGCAGGCCGATGGTGTTCGGCCCGACGATCATCGGCACACCCATCCAGGCTTTGATGTCCGAGGCGACCAGATGCATCTCAGCATGGCGCTGGCGCATGGCTGCCGCGTAATCGCTAACCCGCAGCGGCTGGCCGTCACGCACGACTTCGCTGAACAGGTCGCGCCCCAGCACCCAACGCCGGTTTTCGCGCTCCCGGTAGCGATCATAATCTTCGGAGAAAAAGGCAAAATACAGCCGGTCGGTCGAGCCGTCGCGCAGAACGATGTAAAAATGTGGCGCGTCAATCAGCTTGCTGGCCTGCGTGCTGATAAGCTCCAGCAGGTCATCATATTCAATAGTGAAGTTGACCGCTTGGCTGACCTGGCTGAGGATGTCCAGTTCCCGCACACGGCGCTCCAGCGATTCCACCACCTGGGCGCGTTCGACGGCGATAGCGATCTGGCTGGTCAGGCTTTGAACAAAACGCAGTTGTTCAAAGTTATACACCCCAACCCCGGACAGCGGCGGGCCGATGCACACAAATCCGATCAACGCCTGCCGGCCTCGCAGCCGGGCGATAACCAGGGTTTTAAGAATGCTCAACCGGGCGCGTTCCGAGCGCAGCGCCATCGGCCAGGGACGGCCCGCTTCCAGGTAAATCAGGTCTTCCTGCGTCGGGTCGTCCAGTAAAGTAACCACGCCGCTGCCGCCGCTAAAACGGATGTCGGTCTGGACGGACGTTTCAGGATGACGGAAGGCGACATAATCGCCGCTTTGCCGGTCCGGCAAAAACACGAACAGGCTGGACGGCGCCAGCGACTCGTCAAGCTGTTTATGGAAAGCCTGGATAATCTGGTTGATGTCCGCCAGATTGGTTAACGTGCGGGTGAATGTCTCCAGTCGTTCCTGGTAGTTCGTCCGCATTCGGAAGTAAATCCGGTCAATGCGATCCTGTAAAAATGTCCGGGCGGGCATAAAGAGGATTGCCATGAAAAACACCGTCAGAGCAATCAACAGCGGGTCGCTGGCCCGGATTTGCAGCGCCTCGCGGGTAATCAGGCTGCTGCCAAACACCACCAGGAAATAACTCGTCACCAGCGCCACCAGCAGCAGAACATACGTGATGCCTCTGCTGATAACCTGATCGGTGTCAAAAGTGCGGTACTGCAAGATGGCGTAGGCAAAACTGACCGGCGGCATGATGAAAAACGGCATGATGGCCGAAGTATTAAATGAAACCAGCACGCTGCCGGTTAAACCTTGCGCCAGGGTATTCATAACCCAGAAGGCAATCGGGGCGATGGTCAGAGCCACACCGATGAGCGCCGTATTACACTGATCGCGGATGGTGGCGGTGGTCGCCAGCCGGCGGCGGCGGATGAGGTTGATGATGAGCAAAACCAGCGCCACCGCCCCGGCGAAAATGCCGGACTGCCACACCACCGGGAACCACCAGGGTGACGGCGGATTGAAATAAAGCGCCAGCATGACGGCAGCCTGCGCCGCGCCAAGCGCCAGCGGCACATAAATCAGCGATGGACGCCGGTAGGCCATCATAATTTTGATCGGGAAAACCAGCGCCAGCGTGGCGGTCAGCCCGCCGATGTTGTTGACCGCAGCCAGCCATACGGGGATAAGTCGGTATGTGTTGTTGACGTTATAACCGCCGCCCATAAAAACGGCGAATACTACACAGAACAAAGTCACCAGCCGGGCAGTAGGCTGGTTGGGGCGCAAAAACAGCACGGCCAACCCCACTGCCAGGCTAAGAAGCCCCGTGAGGTAAGGAATGACGAAGTAGGCCAGAAAATCGTTACCTGGCAGGTTCGTTAATGTGTAGCTGGCCCGACAGGTCAGGGCATCCATCCCGCTTCTGCGGCAGGGTATCGTGGGCGGCAGCTCCGTCGTGCTGTCGGCAGGCCGCTCAAAGTCCACCTCAATCCGGTCGCCAACCACCAGATGTGCAAGGATGTCCTGGTATTTCTGGCGCGCAGCGGCATAATCGCCGGAGCCGTCAAACAGCGGCTCACCGTTGATGCCGGTGATGCGGTCGAGGCGCTGCAGCCCGGCGCTCCAGCCTGCCCAACGGGTGGTGGTGATGGACTCGCTGCCATCCACTACCAGGTAAGGGGTGAGCATCGCGCCGAAAAACGGACGATTGCGCGCCTCCAGCGCTGCCACTAGGAAAATGACCAGAGCAGCGGCAGCGATACCGCAGACCAGCAGGGTAAATATAAATCCGGCGCGTTGATCGGGCGCGATGGTAAGCGGGAAAACACGCGCGCGTGTGCTGCCAACGCCGATTTTAGAGGTTGTTTCGGATGCCGCGCTCATGAAAACAGCACTCTCCCATAGCCCATTGTTTCATTGTAGCATAGTATCAAAACCGCAACTATTGGGTTTACTTTGCGCGCGGTTTGATTCTGGTTTGGGTGCATTTCAATAATGGGGGCGACTTTGGGATAGAATACCCCTCTGTGTCAGAATAGATGCATCAACTCCTGCATGGGTAGGCTTGCAAGCTTTGAAAAGTAGAAGCCATTGTCCAAAACGGCGAATATCTTTGCAGTGTAGTGACCCCAAAAAAGTTGGACACGAAAGTGCCAGTGTTTATTTTAGCACCGGTTCTGACTGCTGTAGCGACCAGTTTGCCTCAAGTTCAGCAGGCATGAGATAGCCCAACGCCGAGTGAATGCGCTTGCGGGTATACACATCTTCCAAAAAGCGCCCGATCCGCCGGCAGGCGTCGTGAAAGTCGGCGTACTCGCTCAGATCGACTTCCTCTTCATTTAATCGTAATCGTCCGCATCAGCCGCTCCGCATAGCCATTGTTTTGCGATTTGCCGGCTGCCGCTATGCTGATGTGGACATGTTCTTCTTTCAGCAGGTCGGTGTAGTCCTGACAGGCATACTGAGGCCCCTGGTCGCTGTGATGAATGCGCGGGCGGTGTCCACTCGCCAGCGCCCGCTTCAGCACCTTGAGCGTCAGGTGATGATCCAGCGACCGGCTCAGGTGCTAGCCGCGCACAGCACAGGTGAAGACATCCATCAGCACCGTCAGATACACAAAGCCGTGTTCCAGGCGCACGCAAGTGATGTCCACCACCCAGATCGCGTCCGGGCGTGCTAGGATACTTCATTTAGCCCTGTGTCCAATTCAAGGGGGTCAGTACACCGCGCGAGGATATTCGTCCCACTTGACTTAAATGAACAAAAGTTCTATTCTTGAGTGAGCCTGATTGCGTATGTAGAAGGGATTTAGAGTATGAGTGAAGTTCGTGTTCTTGTTGGTACGCGCAAAGGCGCGTTCGTTCTGCGTTCGAACGAGCAGCGCAAAGACTGGACGGTGGAAGGACCGCATTTCCCCGGCTGGGAGATTTATCACATTACCGGAACGTCGGCCGCCCCCAACCGCCTGTACGTGTCGCAGTCTGACGGGTGGTTCGGCCAGGTTATACAGCGTTCTGATGACGGCGGCAAAACATGGGAGACCGTTAGCAACGAGTTCGTTTACGACGGCGTGCCGGGGACCCACCAATGGTACGATGGCTCGCAGCACCCCTGGGAATTCAAGCGTGTCTGGCATCTTGAACCCTCGCCGACAGACCCGGACTCCATTTATGCAGGCGTTGAGGATGCTGCTCTGTTTCACTCGAACGACGGCGGCAAAACCTGGCGCGAACTGCCCGGTTTGCGCGATGTCAAGGGAAACCTGTGGCAGCCCGGCGCGGGCGGCATGTGCCTGCATACCATCCTGCTAAGTCCCGATGACCCCAAGCGTATATTCGTGGCGATCTCCGCCGCCGGGGCTTTCCGCACCGACGATGGTGGCACAACCTGGCGTCCGGTCAATCAAGGGCTGAAATCGGAATTCGAACTGCCGGATGCCACCGCCGAAGTCGGACACTGTGTTCACAGCATCACTATGCACCCGTCGCGCCCGAACACCTTGTTCATGCAGAAGCATTGGGATGTGATGCGCTCGGATAACGCCGGCGACTCGTGGCACGAAGTCAGCGGCAACCTGCCCAGCGATTTTGGCTTTCCAATCGCCGTTCATGCCCACGAACCGAATACGATTTACGTCGTCCCGATCACGAGTGACTCTCATCATTTTCCGCCCGATGGCAAGCTGCGCGTTTATCGCAGCCGCTCAGGAGGCGATGAATGGGAGGCGCTGACTAACGGGCTGCCGCAAAGCCATTGTTATGTCAATGTTCTGCGAAACGCCCTGGCTGTGGACTCGCTGGACTCGTGCGGCATTTATTTTGGCACTACGGGTGGGCAGGTGTACGTTTCCGCCGATTCGGGCGACAATTGGATGCCCATTGTCCGCGACCTGCCGCCTGTGCTTTCGGTCGAGGTGCAAATTCTGCCATGATCCAGGTGACGCTGCCCACACACCTGCGCGTGCTGGCTCAAGTGGCCGGCCCAGTTGAACTACAGGTGGATGAACCAATCACCCAGCGCGCGATTCTGGATGCGTTAGAGGCGGCTTATCCCATGCTGCGCGGCACGATCCGCGATGCAGCGACCAGGGAGCGCCGCCCCTTTATCCGCTTTTTCGCTTGCGGAGAGGATCTTTCCCACGAACCGGCGGACGTACCTGTGCCGCCGGATGTCGCAGCCGGCAAACAGCCTTTTCGTATTATCGGCGCGATGGCGGGTGGGTAAACCGCGCTGTCAGGCATAAATGAGCAAAAGGCCGCCGGAAAATTCGGCGGCCTTTTTGTCACGCGGCTGCACTTGCGTCCGAACTTATGGATAAACGGAAAAAAATGAGCCTGAGAGACAGTGAGGCTTTAGCGCACTGGCAGCGGGCTGAAGCCCGCTGTCCACTCAGAGTCAGGCACAGTCTGATGGGTTTATCCATTAATATTTCAATTAATATGTCAGCAGCACCCCATTCCGGGCGGGATCATGCACCAGCACGCCGGCGCCCTGGCGTTCGGCTGCAATGCCGGCCTGGGTCAGGCGGTTGACGACCTGTGCCAGCGCATCTTCATCGGGCAGAAGGATCGTGTAATATCGCAGCCCTGTCGCGTCGGCAGGCGGAGGCGGCGCGCCAACACCATGCCATACATTCGTGCCAATGTGATGATGGTAGCCGCCGGCAGCAAAAAAGATGGCCGTCTCCGCAAACTCGCGGGGCGCCCCGGTAAGGTCCCAGGGAATCTCAAAACCAAGAACCTCCCGGTAAAAATGATCGGTCGGGCCAAGCCGCGAGACGTGCAGATGCACATGCCCCACCTTTGTATCTACGCTCAGGCCTTCCCACGGCGCAGAATTTTCATCTAACGCGCGAAATACCTCCTGCGGATACAAACCGCGATGGTTTTGCAGCATCTCGGCGAGGGTTTTCGGCCAGCGATCCTTCGGAAAATCCCAGGCCAATTCGATGCCGTTGCCCTCGGCATCAGGCAAATAAATCGCATAATGCGTGCCATGATTGGTCATGCCCTGGATGGGTGTTTGCGTCTCGGCAATGCGTTTAAGCAGGTGCGCCAGTTCCCATCGGGTGGGTACGAGGAAAGCGGTGTGGTAGAGGCCGGTTGTCCCCCTCGCCCGCCGCGCACTGGGCAGTTCCGTCAGCCGGAGCAAATCTTCATTTCCGGCGCCTAAACCCGCCGACGCGCCCTCACGCCAATGCAGCTTGAAGCCCAGGATATCCCGGTAGAAAGCGATCTGGCGGTCAAGATTAGCGGCGGTGTAGTGAACGTGGCCGAGCCGTGTCGCCGGATGGATAGTCGGGGTTACAGTTGTTTCCGGTTGTATCGAGGTTGACATAGATTATCCTTTCTAACATCCCTCCAGGCTGACCACTTCTTCCAATAAAGCAGCGATTAAAAAACAGCATCTCCCCAAATTCATTGACCAGCGCATCCGCGAACCGGGTAAAAAATCAGTTTTTGCCGGTTATATTTTCGATGATCTGCTGCAGCTGCCGCCGCAGAACGGCGCGCTCTGTTTCGCCGATACCTTTAAAAATCAATTCCTGCATACTGCCAAGCTGCGCGTTAAGCGAAAGTTCTTTCTCAAGTCCGGCTTCCGTCAGGTAGACGCGCACCAGACGGTTATCTTCCGGGTCGCGCCGGCGAATCACCAGCCCCGCTTCCTCTAGCCGCTGCAGCATGTTGGTAACAGTCGCACCCTGCACCGAGAGCCTTTCGGCGATTTCCGACTGCGTTAGGCCATCCTCTCTGGCAATCACACACAACACGGCCGCCTGTCCGCGCGGTATATCAACCTGATCGGTAAAAGCATCGGAAACGCTGCGAAATACCTGGCTGACCTGCGCGAGAAGCTGCCAATCGTCTAAACTGACTCTATCGGTCATCGTTCATTCGCTTGCTAATCGTTAGCATCATAATCAATTTATCACTCCTTCTGAATTCTGTCAAGTGAGAGAACAATCTCCGTTCTGAACGTTCGCCTTTTCGCCGCATTCCGGTGAATCGCAATGGCGAGCAAGGCGCGATAAGCCCTGCCCGCCTGCTTGCTGAGGTTTATTCGGCCTTCGGCGCGATGTTCTGATTGCGGCGGAAAAGGTTGGTTGGGTCGTACTTCGCTTTGATCGCCGCCAGCCGCTCCCAGGTTACATTGGGATAAGCATCACGCACGCGCGCTTCCCCTTCGTCCGCCAAAAAGTTGACATACACCGAGCCATCGCCCTGAGCAAGATCGGCCATAGCGCCGGCGACCCAGGCATTATGAGTGGCGGCCTCGTCGCGGTTTACATACTCAATGATGAAAGTCACCATAATGCGGCCCGAACGATGCGCGAATGCAGTCGCGTCGGCGGGTACGCGGGCCATCGCGCCGCCCAGCACGCGGAACTGCACGATAGACATCGGTGCGGTTGAAGCGCGGAGGTGATCCAGCATAATCTGCGCTGCGCGTTCGTCGAGATTATCAATGAACTTTGAACGCACCGCCGCTGCCGGTTGATAGTTGGGGTCTTCAGGCAGGTAAATTTGGGGATAAGGCATTGGCCCGATCATGTCTACGATGGGTTCGGCCAGTTCGCGGAAGGGCGCAACCACGCGCAGACCTTCATCCACATCACCCGTGTAGACCATCATCGCCAGCACGACCATTTGCCCGTGATATTCCGCCGGGATGAAGGGCATCGGCGGCGCAGGCATGATGTTGGCGATGGTCGAAAGTTCGTCTGGTGCGGCCTCGGCTTTGGCAGCAAACGAGGAGATAACTTCCGGTGCTGCGGGTAGAATGAGCATCCCGCCGACGATGGTATCCACTTCATGCAGGCGGAACTTGAAATGCGTCACCACGCCAAAGTTGCCGCCGCCGCCCCGAATCGCCCAGAATAGGTCAGGATGAGTTTCCGCATCTGTGTAGCGAATTTCGCCGTCGGCAGTTACCACCCTGGCGGCCAGCAGACTGTCAATGGTCAGACCGTACTTGCGGACAAGATAGCCGATACCGCCGCCGGTGGTCAGCCCGCCGAGGCCGACCGACGCCGCATCACCGAAGCCGGTTGCCAGGCCGTATTTTGCCGCCGCGAAGGTGTATTCGCCCGCAGTTAAACCGGCCTCGGCCCATGCGGTACGCTCCTCAACGTTAATTTCCAGACCCTTCATCAACGAAAGGTCCAGCACAATGCCGCCTTCCGAGGTGCTGAATCCCGCCAGGCTGTGGCCGCCGCTGCGAATCGCCAGTTCCATACCCGTCTCGCGCGCCAGCGATACAACCCGCGATACGTCGAAAGCATCCACAGGACGAACAATCAGCGCCGGGCGGCGTACAGCATCACGGCTCAGGCCGATTCGCACGGCATCGTAATCGGCGTCCTCCGGTGTGATGACCCGCCCCTTCATATCGGCGCGCAGCTGCGGGATGGATAGGTTCTGCGGCAGAGCGTGGGTCCCAATGAAACTGCCGTTTACGAGTGACATGTTTGCCCTCTCCTTGACTGTCGAAGCATGTTTAAGATTGTCCGGCTAAACGACATCAGGAACAACGAACGAAAGACCGAATCCACGCCTGCCGAACGATGGGGACAAACTCGGCCTTTTGTTGGACTGGCGGTTTGTGAAAATTGCTTGACACCGGAAACAAGTCATGTTATCCCGGTTAACGACCTGTGTACCCGCTGCGGCCTCAAAGCCGCGATTGTCGTCTATGGTGACGCGACCGACGACGAGGAGGTATTTCACCGCATCGGCAGTGCCGCCGCATGACCTACTGGTTTAAAATACCCGACAAAGATCGAAACGCCGGAGTTAGCGATCATCTGTGCAGATAATCTTTAACGCGCACCAAAGCGAGATAATTTTTAACACCAAAGGATTATTCAATGACCGAACAATATCAATATGCCGTCGTTGGGGCAGGACGCCAGGGCGTGGCTGCGGCCTATGACATGGCGAGGTGGGGAAACGCTGCCGGTATTCTGCTGATGGATGCGAATCATGAAGCAGCCGTACAGGCTGCCCAACGCATCAACCACCTGATCGGGCGCGAATCGGCGACCGCCGCACAGGTTGACGTGCGCGACCACCATGCGCTGGTCGAACAGCTCAAATCGGTTGATGTGTTCCTGTGCGCTGTGCCGTTTGTGTTCATCCTCGACTGTATGCGGGCGGCCATCGAGGCGCGCGCCAGCATGGTTGACCTGGGCGGCCACACCGGCACGACGCTCAAGCAGATCAGCATGAGCGATGAAGCGCGCGCTGCCGGCATCACGGTTGTCCCCGACTGCGGCATGGGGCCGGGTATGAACAACACGCTCGGAGTTTACGCCATCGAGCAGCTTCAGGCGCGCGGCGCAGTCCCGCGCGAAGTGCGGCTGTGGGACGGCGGCCTGCCCCAAAACCCACCCGAACCCTGGGGGTATCAGTGTTCTTTCCACATCAACGGCCTGACCAACGAGTACGACGGCCAGGCGCTGGTTCTGCGCGGTGGCGTGGTCACGCCGGTGGATGCCCTGACCGAACCGGAATTTCTGGAATTCGAGGGCATCGGCACACTGGAGGCATTCGTTACATCTGGCGGCACATCCACCGTGCCTTATACCTACGAGGGGGTCTTGCAGGTCTACGAAAACAAAACGCTGCGGTATCCGGGCCATTACCGCCAGTTTAAAGCCTTCAAAGACCTGGGCCTGTTCCGTGAGGAGCCGCTAACGGTCGCACCCGGCCTGACCGTCAACCCGCGCCAGGTGTATCATGCCCTGCTGGCGCCAGGCATCGAGGTCAAGCGCGTGATTGACATCTGCGTGATGCGGGCTAAAGGCACAGGCGAAAAGGACGGCAAAGACCTTTCGCTGACAATTGATCTGGTTGACCGCTACGACGCGGAAACCGGCTTTACGGCGATGGAACGGCTAACCGGCTGGCACGCAGCCATCATGGCCCAGTTCATCGCCCAGGGCGCGATTCCGCCCGGCGTGTGGCCGCTGGAAAAAGCTGTTTCGGCGACGCGCTTTCTGGAAGAAGTGCGCCGGCGGGGTTTCCACCTCACGGAACAGTGGGGAGAGGCGGCTGCGGCGCCGCCCGCCTGAGCAAACCGGCCCGGTATTCCTGGCAGCTGCCGGCAAATATCATAACCAGGGAGGATTTTAATTCGTAAATGCCAACACTGTCACGCTGGTTCATCAAACTTGGAATGCTGTACTTCGTCGGCGGCCTGACGATGGCGGCACTGCTGCTGGCCCAGCCCGTTATGGGTTGGTCGGCCAGCCTGCAAGTGCTGCGCCCGGTGTACCTGCACTTTCTGTTCATCGGCTGGGTGACACAAATCATCATGGGTGTGGGTTACTGGATGTTCCCCAAATACTCGAAGGAAAAACCGCGCGGCAGGGAATGGCTCGGTTGGGCGGTGTTGGTTCTGCTCAACATCGGAATGGTTTTACGCGCCGTCGGCGAACCGGCAGTGGTTCTCGCGCCGCAGGCGGGCCTCGGCTGGATGCTGGCAGCGGCTTCGCTGTTTCTGCTGCTGGCGGGCTGGGGCTTCATCATCAACACCTGGGGGCGAATTAAGGAACGATAATCATGCCTAAATTGAGTGTCTGGCTGGTGCGCGCTTCGCTCGCTCACATGGGGATCGGGTTTTTGTTCGGCGCGTTGATTTTGCACCACAAAGGCATCCCGATTTATGACTGGACATGGAAGCTGTTCAACCCGCACATCGAATTGATGATCTTCGGCTGGACAATACAGTTTGTAATGGGTATCGCCTTCTGGATACTGCCGCGTTTTAGCGGCAAGAACCGTTATGGCCGGGCGCATTTAGGCTGGTGGAGTTTCGCCCTGCTGAACAGCGGTGTTGTGTTGACCGGCCTGGGCGGATGGTTCGTGCTGGCAGCGCCGATGCTCATCGGGCGACTGTTAATGCTGGGGGCTGTCGTGCTGTTCGCTGTTTTGATCTGGCCGCGTATTAAACCGCTGGGGGGTTACGCGGCCTCGCAAAATTCGTAAGTTTTCTGCCCGGCGCTGCGCTCACGCCGGGCAGGTTTCTGGTTACAGTCTCGGCGAGCGCCCGGTTAAACGCACAAACAGGTGATACCCAAGCCAGCGGAAAGGCTCCGGTGGGATAGGTATGGGCGCCGCCTGATAGAAAGGAAAACCGCGCCAGCGTTCGTCATCGCCTGAATATAAATCGGTCAAAATCTGCCCGGCGACATTTGCCAGTGTGATCCCATGCCCACTGTAACCGACGGCGTAGTAGATATTACGCCGTTCGCCGCGCACGCCGATAAGCGGCTTACGGTCGAGCGTCAGCCCTAACGTCCCCGTCCAGCGATGTGCAATGGGCAGATTTACGCTGTCCGGCAGATAACCCTGCATCGTCCGCGCGAGTTTGTCGAAAGTGGTTTTCGTAGAATAAAGCGTATTAGGGCAGCTGGTACGATTCCTGAAAAGATAGGTGTACGCCTGATTGCTTCCACCCCCAAAGACGATATGCCCCTCACGGGTCAGGCTTGAATAGGCGATACGATCCAGATCGTCCGAATAACCGGCAGTTTCTCGCCAGCCCAGCCGCTCCAACTGCGCCGGGTTCAAAGGCGCTGTAGCGAAAATATGCGCGTGCAGCGGGAAAACGGCATCCTGAAAATACCCCAGTTTGCCGGTATACCCATTGGTTGCCAGAACAACCGCTTTTGTTTTGACCTCGGCATCCGGCGTTTTCAGCGTCAGCGCCGCGCCTTCCTGAATCGCCAGTACAGGCGTTTGTTCGTAAATTTCCACACCCTGTTCCTGAAGCACAGGGCGGAGCGAACGAACCAACTGCGCCCCGTTGATCTGGCCGGAGTTGGGGTCAAAAACGGCCCCATACACGCCCTGCAAATCCAGTTTTTGTTTTAAATCACTTGTATCAAGAAAGCACGTGGGAATGCCGATTTGACGGTGCAGTTCGGTTTCCTGCTGTGCGGCTTGGGCGCGGCGCGGATCGGTATAAACGGCCAAGGTGCCGTCTATTCGATAGCTCACCGGGAGCTGATGGCGCTGGATGATGTCCGCAATCATTTGAATACCGGCATGGGTCATCTGATAAATACGCCGGGTCATTTCGAGATCATACCCGTACATACTGGGCAGCCAGTTAAGCAGCATACCGCCGTTGCGCCCGCTGGCCCCATTTGCCAGCGATTTCGCCTCCAGCAAAACAACACGCTTTTCGGGATAGCGGCGGCTGAAATGGTAAGCGGTCGAGACACCGGTAAACCCGCCGCCGATAATCACCAGGTCGGCGCTGATATTGGCGCGAAGCGGCGCGCCGGGCCGATAGTCGGGCGTCTGGCTCACCCACAGCGCCCGGTTATCGTCAATCTCCAGCTTTTCCGGGAAAATATGCCTGGCAACGGGCCATGTTTTAGAGGTCAGCCGGGTAACAGCGAGCAGCAGCTTGTCCGGGAGGCTTCTGGTTTGTGTCATCGTTTTTTGTTCCTGTCTTTGGCGGGTAAGCCGGCACACTTAGGCGGCAATGTCCCAGTTTAGCTCTCTTTTGTGGATGTCCAACTTTTAGAGGTCGGTTTAAAATTGCGCGGCTTTCGCCCGGTACGTTCTTGCCGTATCATAGAAACATGGTCTGTCCAAGAACGTCAAAGGTAGTTCTATGCCTGATCTGGAAACTTTCGAGGCCGAAGTCAAAAAAAATATCAAACTGCTCTCATCGAAAGATACGCGGACGCGCCGAAAGGCCGCTGCCTGGCTGGGCGAAGCGGGCGACCCCACCGCCATCACGGCGCTGGTGCAGGCTTACAAAAACGACCAGGATGCCGGCGTGCGCGAAAACGCCCGCTACGCACTCGGCATGTTCCGCGCCCTGGAAGAAGCCTGGAACGACGACCAGGAGCGCGTCGGTCAGCTGCTCGAAGATGTGGCGCTGAAGGGTAAAATGGGCCGACGCGCGCGGATTCCTGCGCGAGGCCTGGTGAAAGCCACCATTGCCCTGCTCATTTCGGCGGCGGTGGTAGCCGGGCTGTCACTATCCGGGCTGCTTCAACCCGAGGGCAGGTCGGTTGTCGAAGATCGCCCCCTGCCGGCCACCGACATACCTGATCCCAGCCAGACAATCACCGACGTTACGCCCACGCCGGAAAGCATCGCGCCGACCGAAATACCCACCGAAGCAGGCCTATCGCCCACGCCGCTGCCTTCCCGCCAGCACGTGGATGCTCTACAACGAATCATAGACGACATGACGGCTTTTCGCGGGCCGACTACACTGTTGATTCAATTCTGGACGGAAGCGCAGTCCACCGGCGCGACGGCAGGCTGCCAAGAATGGCGGCAGTCCCCGCCGACCATCGCAGCCGACTATACGCTGCCGCCGGAAATTGCCGCCGGGCTGCCAGACCTGAAACTGGCCGCTGATCTGGTAAACACAGGGTTGAAAGGAATGCGTGAAGGCGTGGCGGCATTCACAGCCGCCTGTGCCAGCGGGGCACCCGGTGTCGCCGCGCAGGACTGGCTGCCGCGCGCCAGCGCCATCGCCGAAGCTTTTACGCAGGCGGCTAACTTACTCGCCGCGCTGCGGGACTAAACTTCCAGCAGCCCCAACAGGTAAGGCATCAGCCGCCGCGTGGCCTGTCCCCGGTGGCTGATCTGATTCTTCTGCGCCATCGGCATATGACTCCAGGGCTGGTTGTAACCCTGGGGGATAAAAATCGCGTCGTAGCCAAAACCGTATTCGCCTTCGCTTTCATCTATCGCAATGTGTCCCTCGCAAACCCCCTCGAAACTGGTTACTTCGCCGGTCTGGGGGTTGGCTGCCGCAATCACGCAGACAAAACGCGCGCGCCGCAGCGCCGCCGGCACGCCCGCCAGTTCCGACAACAGCTTTGCCCGGCGCTGCGCCATCGTCAGGCCGGGGCCGCCGTAGCGCGCCGGATACACACCTGGCGCGCCGTCCAGAGCATCCACAAACAGGCCGGTATCGTCCGCCAGCGTCAGCAGGCCGCCGGCTTCGGCATAAACCCGCGCTTTAAGGCGCGCGTTGGCCTCCACCGTTTCGCCGTTTTCGTCCACTTCCAAGCCGGCCAGCCCCACGTCAAACAAATCGAACAGTTTGACCGGCACGCCGGTCAGCAGCATCCGGTATTCGTTCAGCTTTCCGGCGTTACTGGTTCCAATCAACACATCCATCTTCTTTCCCTCCGTTTTGCCCACGTGCCAGAGACGGGGAAAGCCGTACCGTTGACACCCCGCCCCCCCGTGTTATAATCCGCGCCGCTGGATTAAGCCAGCGAGCATGGTGTCTTAAGATTCGGAGTTTACCGAAATGCGATTAATCAGGCTTGCGATTGCTGCGGTTTTATGCCTGATCGTTGGATTGACAGGGGTGCAGGCACAGGATAATCTGCTCAATAATCCCAGCATGGAAGAGGGCAGTTTCGGCCCGTATGTCCAGAAGCGGGGCGGCGAAAAAGCCATTTATATGCCCAGCGGCGGTTGGGACTATTGGCTGCCCGGCACACCGCGCGGGGATTTTTATGATCGCTCCGACCGTGTGACGATCAACCCGCACCCTGAAAGTGGTTTTCCCAAGCCCCTGGAAGGTATCCGCGCCCTGAGCGTGGACTGCGGCTTTGTGAGCTGTACTGTCGCCGTTTTCCAGACCGTTTCCACCAACATCACCCCCGGCACGAACGTGCGCGCGTTTGCCTGGGCGCAGGTCAAAACCTGCAACCTGCCGCGCGATAAAGAAGGCAAACCAACCGGCGAATGCGGCTCGGCGGTCGAGTCCGGCGCGCGCACCCGCGTTGGCATTGACCCGGACGGCGGCACCGACCCGAACGCCCCCGAAATTGTGTGGTCGGCTTTTATTTCGCCGCACGAACAGGGCGGCTGGCAGCAAATGACCGTAGACGCCACCGCCACCGGAAATGCCGTCACCTTTTTTATGTATTCGACCCAGACGAACTTTTCGGACATTAACATCACCTACTGGGACTCGGCTTCGCTGACCGTCGGCGGCGGGGGCGGTGCTGTACCCAGCGCGGCCACGCCCACCCCTACCCCCCCGCCGGTAGTGGCTTTTGTCGTGCCACAGGCCGCCCAGGGTGACGGCTCGATTGTTCATGTGGTACAGCCAGGCGATACGGTGGACAGCATCGCCTTTGCTTACGGCGTCACGCGCACGCAAATCCTGGAACTGAACAACCTGGCTTCGCCGCGTTACATCACCCCCGGCCAGAAGCTCATCGTCAAAACGCCGGAGCCGGGCGCTGGTGCCGGCGCCGATGCGCTGAGCACACCGGAGGAAGCGCCGCCCGCCGGGGAACAGCCGCCGGCTGTCCAGGAAGCGCCACCCGCTGAAGAACAACCACCGGCTGCCGAGGAACCACCTCCCGCGCCGACTACCGCACCGGAGCCAACACAACCTCCTGCGCCCGCCCCGGTGACTGAAGTGGCCTCCAATATCGTCAATCCGGCGGCTACCAGCGGTTCGGTGTGCGTGTTCATTTTTGAAGACCGCAACCAGAACCGTATCCAGGAGAGCGGTGAAAATCTGCTGCCCGGCGGCGGCATCATTCTGAATCAGGGCGCGACAGCGGTCGGCAGCTACCAGACCGACGGGGTATCTGAACCCTACTGCTTCGGCGATCTGGCCGCTGGCGATTACGTGGCGGTTGCCACCCCGCCGCAGGGATACGGCCTGACTACTTCAAACCAGTTCCGCTTGCAGCTTGGCCCCAGCGCGCGGATCAGCCTAGCTTTTGGCGCGGCCCAGGGCTTGCAGCCGGCAGCCCCGCCGCCTGCGGATGTCGGCGGGCTGGTGAGCGAAACCGCTGAAAAAGAACCTGATACCCAGTCGTTAACCAACCAACTGCTTTCAATCAGCGGATTTATCGTGCTGGGGCTGGCGGGGATTGTCCTGCTCGGCGGCTTGGGCGTTGCTTTCGCTCTGCGGCGGCGCTGATGTCGAGGCGAATCGCGGCCTACCGCTGCCGGCGAGTGGAATATTTTTAGGAGCCACCGGGATGTTCAAGCGTTTAGGGCTTTTTGTGCTGGCGCTGGCGGCCATCTCCGGCCTGGCCGCTGCCCAGAGCGGCAGCCAGCTTTGCGTGCGGGCTTTTGAGGACGATGATGGCAATGGGCGCTACGACCCCGGTGAGCAGTTCATCCGGCGCGACGTGGGCGTTAACCTGCTCGATGCCGGCGGCGTGACCATTGCCAGCGCCCTCATGGATTCGTCACCAACGGCGGCCCAGGGGGTGGTCTGTTTCCAGTTTTTGCCCGCCGGGCAGTATACCATTGTCATCACCAGCGCGGCTTACACCGCCACATCCCCCGATACCATCACAACCAGCGTCAGCGATGGGGGCCTACCGACCGTCGTTGAGTTCGGCGCGCAGCGGGCAGCCCTGCCGGAGACTGTCGCCGACACCCCGGCTTCCGCCGCCCCATCGCTGGACATGACGCGCCTTTTGATTTCGGGCATCGGCGCGTTGGTTGCGCTGGTTTTTATGGCGCTGCTGGGCGTCATCATCTACGTTTTTGCGTTTGCCCGGCGCGCACTGCCCGCCGATTCGCGCCGCACAACCAGCTCGATACCGGCAATCCGCGATACCGGCGAGCTGCGACGCACGCGCGACCTGCCGGAAACCCGACCGCCGCCCTCTAAACAGGACGATCCGCCTTTTTGAAGTTAGGCTGACAGAGGCTTTTTATTAAGCCTCTGTTAAATTCCAGTACGGGGTATACCGCTGGCAAGTGACATTCGACACTTCCCCTGGCGCTCGTTTTGAGCGTAAATGTGAGAAAGGTGGAGTGGAGATGGTATCATGCGGGTGAAGATTAATCGTGATCTGTGCGACGCGCATCTCGCTTTCTGCGAGCGGTGCCTGGGCCGTTTTTTACAGTATCCGATGGGATATGAACGGCGTTGTTTTGAAGAATTAGAGGACGACGGCAGCGATATTCTGACGATTGAACTGCATTCCGGCGATCATGATGTCGTACTCGAACTGGACGGCAACCAGCGCCGCCTGCTGGCTGGCGAAGGTTGGGCTTATTTCGTGGACTTCCCCGTACCGATGTACCGGAAGCCGGAGCAGCCGGTCAAAGAGCCGGTTCCGGCTAAAGAAACAGCGTCTTAAAACACAAAAAGGGGCAGGAAATCCTGCCCCTTTAAGTTGAAGGCCTACGGATAAACCAATCAGACCGTGCCTGATCTTGAGTAGACAGCGGGCTTCAGCCCGTTGCCAGTGGGCTGAAGCCCACTGTCTCAGGCTCATTTTTTCCGTTTATCTATTAAATCACTCAGGCGGGGGCGCCTGTCCAATCTACAGTCACCTCCGCCAGGACAGCCGCGCAGCGGAACACCTCATCTAGATTCACGTATTCGACTGCGGCGTGCGCTCCTTCGCCCCCCGGCCCAAAGATAACCGTCGGAATACCCGCCCGTCCCAGAACGGCCGAGTCCAGCCAGGCGAACATACCCATATAAACCGGCATCTTCCCGATCACCCGGCTGTAAGCAGCCGCCAGCGCCCGCGCGACCGGCGCATCCCGCGTTGTCTCGTAACCGGGGCGAACAAAATCAAGCTGAACCTCGGCCTGGAACTGCGGGTCGGCGGCAGAAAGTTCCGCCAGCGCAGCCTGCCACCAAGCCAGGACGGACTCGGCACTTTCGTCCGGCAGCAGGCGGTGTTCGATACGCAGCGCGCAGCGGTCAGGGTAGGTACTCCACCCTACGCCGCCGCTGATAACACTGGCGTGGACGGAAGGCCGCCCCAGCAGAGGATGTTCGCGGCGCATCGCGTAATCCCGCTCCAGACATTCCAGGCGATTGAGCAGCCGCCCCATATGAGCGACAGCGTCTATACCCTCGTCATACAAGCTGCCGTGCGCCGACCTTCCTAGCGTCGTTAACGTCAGCCAGGCGAAACCCTTGTGGGCGATGCAGATGTCCAGACCGGTCGGCTCGGTAAGGACTGCGGCGTCCGGGCGAATCTCCTGAACCAGCAGTTCTGCCCCGGCGCTCATATATTCTTCATCGGTGACGAAACCCAACCACAGGTCGCCCGCCGGCTGGAAGGCGGACGAGCGCAGCGCCGCCACAGCGCCTAGGATGGCTGCCAGGCCGCCTTTCATATCCAGCGCGCCGCGCCCGTACAGGCGTCCATCCTCAACGCGCGCATCAAACGGGCTGCCCGGCATATTTTCGACACCAACCACGTCCATATGCCCGGTGAGCAGCAGGCTTTTGCCGCCGCCCATCCCCGGCCAGCGCGCCAGCACGTTGGGGCGTCCCGGCGCAGTTTCTTGCAGCCGAACGTCCAGCCCTAATTCCTTGCAGGTGCGCGCCAGCCAGCCGGCGATTTCTCCCTCGCCCGCGCCGCCCGGAGAAAGGCCAGGGTTAACCGAGTTGATCTGAACCATTTCTTTCAGATAGGCTGTCGTCAGGGGTATATCAATCGTTATCATGGCGCAGCGTCCTTATGGGCCAGGATAATCCCCCTGGGCTGGATAGTGAACAGCGTTTGCCGCTGGCGAAACCGTCTACTCCGGCTGGCGAAGCTCGTAACCCAGGCGGCTCAGTGCATCCAGCGCGGCCTCGCGGAAGGCTTCGTTGTCGGAGTCCAGCAGCACCAGCAGCGGCATAATCGCCCGCCGGTCGCCGATTTTGCCAAGCGCCTGGGCGGCGAAAACCGGCGTCTGGTGGCCTGGAGCGGTTAGAGCCTGAATCAGCGGTTCGACGGCCCGCTGATCGCGCAGCTGCCCAAGCATGAATGCCGCCCGCCCCCTGGCGATTAAATCCTCGTGATCGTTCCTGACCGTCATGATGAGGGCGCGGACGGCCTCGTCGCCGCCCACCATGCCCAGTTTCATCACAGCCGTACGCCGCTTCTGTTTATCAAAGCCGCGTAAATCGGCCAGAAGCTGCTTCATGATTTTGGGGTCGGGGTCTGCCATTGCTGATGACCTTTCAAATCTTTCAATGTTAGATCAGCAAAGAACAGGAAAATCTTCAGTTAATATTAGGCAGTACGGCCTTGCAGGGCGCTAACCAGCGCGCCGCGCGTGATGACAAGCTGGCCGTCGTGAATGCGGCACACCCGGTCTGCCAGCGGCACAACCTCCGGGTTGTGGGTCGCCATCAACAGCGTTTTACCGGCGGCGCGGGTCAGGTCCAGCAGCAGTTTCATCACGCTGACGCCGGTTTCTTCATCCAGGTTGCCGGTGGGTTCATCGGCCAGCACCAGCATCGGCTCGCGCGAGAGCGCCCGCGCAATCGCCACCCGCTGCTGCTCGCCGCCGCTTAACTGGTCGGGGAAATCGCCGGCGCGGTCGGCTAAACCGACCCGTTCCAACAGCGCCATCCCGCGCTTCTGTATCTCGCGGCGCGGCTCTCCCCGCAGCTCACCAGGCAAAGTGATATTTTCAAGAACCGTTAAAGTGGGGATGAGGTTAAAAAACTGAAAAACAATGCCGATATGGTCGCGCCGGAACAATGTCTGGCGGCGCTCGTCCAGGGTTGTGATTTCGGTATCGCCGATCAAGATATGCCCAGAATCCGGCTTGTCTATCCCACTGATGAGGTTCAGCAGCGTACTCTTACCACTGCCGCTTTTACCGAGCAGGACGAAAAACTCCCCAGCCTGAATATCGAGATTTACATCGTCCAGCACCTTACGCGACCGCCCGGCCTCCCGGTAAGTTTTGCTCAGACCGCGTATTTGGAGAATGGTGTTGGGCTGAATTGTCATCGTCGCTTTCAAGTGTAGTTCCCGTCCCCGCAGCGAATTGTAACATACAAGCAGGCATGAATCACGTGAGCATTTCATAATAATTGTAACCCACGGCCATTTGAAGTGAACTTAAGACAGCCGCCTTACCGAAAAATTCAGGATAAAGATAATTGTGAAAGAAACCTACTGCGAGGGCATGTTAATTGTGTTAGACTTGTGTTTGAATGTTTTCACATCATGATACCATAGCGTCCCTGGCCGAAAAGGGGGTTTCAGGGGCCTGATTTATGGAGGACTTCTTTATGCCGCCTGAAAAAAGCGGATACTACTATCCCAACAAGTTCGCCCGCATCTTCCTGGACGCCATGGAAGAAGTGATGGGGAAGAACGGCCTCAACGCCGTCCTCCACCTGGCTGGCCTGGATAACCTGATTGATAACTACCCGCCCGACAACCTGGAGAAAGCCTTCGACTTCGCCGACTTCACCGCCCTGTGCGTGGCGCTGGAGGAGATGTACGGCCCGCGCGGCGGACGCGGCCTGGCGCTGCGGGTCGGACGCACCCTCTTCGCCGACGCGCTGCGCGGCTTCGGCGCCCTGGCCGGTGTGGGTGACCTGGCCTTCAAGGTGCTGCCCATGTCGGCCAAGCTCAAGGTCGGCGTGCCGGCGATGGCGAACATCTTCTCCCAGTTCTCCGATCAGATTTCCAACGTCTTCGAGGAGGGCGACGACCGGCTGATCTACACCCTGGAACGCTGCCCGATGTGCTGGGGGCGCAAGACCGACCGGGCGGTGTGTTTCGTCGGTCAGGGCTTGCTGCAAGAGGGCTTGCGCTGGGTATCCGGTGGGCGGGAGTTCAAGGTGGATTTGAGTACCTGCATCGGCAAGGGTGACGACATGGGTCGTTACATCATCTACAAAGAGCCGATTGACTGAGCAGCACAGCCATCCGGTTTTCACTTCAATAAGCCCCTCGCCCCAGGCTTCTGGGGCTTGTTTCGTTTAGATCGCCTGTCTCCGGTGGGGCAATCACCCGGCGAACGCGCGTTGCCCCATTCTGCCGCCAATGCTAGAATGACATAAAGTACATAACGTCATATCTTCCAGTCTATATCCGGGGAGAGATCATGCGCGCCTATTCGCGTTTATTATTCGGCCTGTTAGTCGTCATTCTGGCCGCCTGCAACCTGTCCACGCAGCCGCCCACCGGCGAGCCGCTTGACGTGCCGACCATCAACCCCGGCGGAAAACCGGTGGTCAGCATCACGTCTCCCGAAGAAGGGGACGAGTTCGTTGTCAACGAACAAATCTTCGTGACCGCCAATGCCCGCGATGCGGTCGGCGTTACGCGGGTGCAGTTGATCGCCAATGACCAGATTGTAAAAACCACCTCGTCGGAATCCGCTTCCGGGCAAACCAATTTTGAAGTCCTGCTGGACTACACTCCGCGACAGGAAGGCGATGTTACCCTTCAGATCGTCGCTTATCGCGGTGCTATCGCCAGCGACCCCGCCGAAGTAACGGTCAACATTCGCGCCAGTCAAACCCAGGTGACGGCGACCGCCGTCCAGCAGCCCAATGTACCGATCATTGACCCCAACGATCCCACCTGCCGCCTGCTCACCAACGTCGGCCTGCGGCTGCGGGAGGGCGCGGGGGTGAATTTCCCGCAGATCACCGTCCTGAACGCCGGCACGGTCGCGCCGATCATCGGTCGCACCGGCGCGAATGACTGGTATCAAATCCAGTTCGGTTCGCGTGTCGGTTGGGTTGCAGCCCAGAATCCCTCTAACCCCAACGAAAAATACGTCGCGCTGTACGGCATCTGCTCCAATGTGCCGATCATCGCCCCGCCGGCAACGGCCACACCGCAGCCTTCGCTGACGCCCTTCCCCACCTGGACGTTCACACCGGGACCGACCAACACGCCGTTACCGTCGGCCACGCCTGGCCTGCCCGATCTGGTTATCACCAGCATCAGCGGCGAAACCAGCGTCACCATCCCACCAGGGTCAACCGAAGTTGTCCGGCAGTATGCGATCACCATCACGAATAACACGTTACCCGGCAGCCGGTCTACCGGGCCGTTTAACAATAAGGTGATCCTGCCCGGCGGCCTGGAGGCTGATCTGGGCGCTGTTTCCGGCCTGGACGCGGGAACGAGCATCGTGCTGACGGTGAACGCGACCTTTAATGCCGCCGGAAACTATGAAATTCGGGCAATAGCCGACTCCGACAACAACGTGACCGAAGTCAGCGAAGTGAACAACATCGGCATCCTTTCCATTACCGTCACCGGCCCATAAATCATCATCGTTTGGGGCAGGCCGCGCTGCGACTTGCCCCAAATTCCGCTCGGTTATAAAATTCGTTTATGGCAACACGACTGTTGATTATCCACCGGCAGCTGGTCTTCGCCGTAACGATCAAACAAGCCCTCGAACAAACCGGCGTGTTTGACGTTCACCCGTTTACGACCGCCGATGCCGCTTTTGACTACCTGCGCGATCATCCCCAGGATGTCGCGCTGGTGGATTTCACCCTGCCCGGCAAACCGGGGGCGCAGATCGTCCAGCAGCTTCGAGACATTCAGCCCGACATCGCCGTTATCGCCACGCCCGATCAGCTGGATGCCGACCTGCTGGACATCCAGGGCGCGATTGATATGCCTTTCACCGCCCGCGACCTCATCCCGGTAATCCAGCAGGCCGTCGAACTGACCGGCGGCGAAGCGCCCCCCGCGCTGCCGCAAACTCGTCGCGCTGTCGAAAACCGAACCCGCGTCCTGGGGGAAAAAGAACCCAAACCACCGCCTCCCACCCGTCGAGTCGATGAAAAAAAGGCTGAGTCCTCCGGCCAGACGCGCATTTTTGAGGATGAGCCGGAACCTGCCCAGCCGGTCGGCAAAACGCGCATTTTTGATGACGACGACCAGGACGAAAAACCTCCCGCCGTTTCGCCGGCGCAGACCCGCACGCTGGATGATGAGCTGCCCCCGGCGCAGACCCGCACCCTGGGTGACGACACCCCTGCGCCGCCACCCGGCCTGCCGGAGTTTTCGCCCCTGGATGATGTCCTCAAGAGTTTCGATTTTGAGCCGCTGGCCGGCGAAGAAGATACCCCAGCAGTGCCGGAACGC
The DNA here is from genome assembly GCA_026645945.1 of Anaerolineae bacterium. Taxonomy (GTDB): domain Bacteria; phylum Chloroflexota; class Anaerolineae; order Aggregatilineales; family Phototrophicaceae; genus CFX2. The sequence goes on along the minus strand of JAPKMO010000019.1, from coordinate 22,924 downwards.
GATTCGGACGCGGTGCGCCAGTATCTTGCAACTTCGCCGGACGCAGCGCCGCACACTTTCGACGAAATCCTGGGCGCAATCGAGCCAGGCCAACCCGCGCCGCCTAAAAGTGGCCGCCAGGCTGATTTTGAAGAACTGGTCGCCTCGATGCGGGGCGACGCGCCTCATACACCGCTGCCCGAACGCCAGCAGCAGTCACTCGACTTCATCCTGACATCGGGTATGGATGCCGTCCTTAAAGAAATCGAAAAGGCGAAAACTGGCCCCTTAAAAGAGCCGCCGCCAAAACCTGACGCCGCCTTCCAAAAACTGGCCGAAGAAGAACCGCCCATGCCCACCTTGGAGCAAAGCGGCACGGTCAGCGATCTGATGGTTGGCATCGGCGACAGAGGTTTCTACAGCGTGCTGGCGATGCTGCGCGGCGAAGAAGTCGAGGAAAGCCAGGCTGTCCACGAGCGCGCGCCAGCCCCGCCAGAAGCGCCGGATGATTTCGCCGGCGCCTTTACAGGCCGCGAAGTGCTGCCGGAAGAAGCCGAAGACGCGGCGCAGATTCGCTCTGTGCCGCCGCCGGGGGCGCGTCCCGAACCCGGCCCGGACTGGTGGGGCTTTGATTTTCCCGATCAGAGTGATGCCGACGAAGAATCGGTCGCGCACGTCGTCCTTAGAACCACCCTTGACCAGCCGGAGGCTATGCCGCTTGATGAAGTGATGAGCGAGATCGAGAGCCGCCTGGCGTCTCACAAACTCAGAATCAGGCCGCTTCCGTCATGGAACATGGACACATCAGCCTTTCGCGCCGTCAGCGACACCGGTGTATCCGAACCGGACTTTCTGCCGGAGGAACTGCCGCCCGGCGAAACTCTGCCGTCTGCCGCAGCCCGCCCCAGGCCGCGCCGCGCCCCAAAAGTGCCGCTGCATTTGCCCGAAGATGCACCCCCCGAAGCGCCTGAAGAACCACCTTCTGACGCCAGCAGCCGCACGACCCGCCCTTCGACCGCTGTCCAGGAGGAGTTTGTGCCGCCCACGCTGGAAGGAGACACGGCCCTCGACACCGGCTACCTGGAAGATACCGTGCCGTCGAAAGCGGTCACGCCAGACGAGCCGCCCCCGCCGGCCAGGCCTGCCGCCGCGATAAACCCGGAGTGGCTGCCGGAGTTTGACGCCGCGCCCGTTACCGAAGCCGCGCCGCCTGCCAATCTAAACGACCAGTCATCCGTTTTTATCGGGTTCGATCTGGAAGCCGAGGAAGAATGGCCGTTTGTTGAGGAGGAGGCGGAGGCCGAAAACGAGCCTGAAAGCGCCGCTGCAGTCCAGGATGCAGCAGAAGAAGTTTTGGAAAGCTGGCCGCCGCTGCCCGATATGCCCCCCGCCGAGGATGTCGTCGCTGACGAATCGGACGATCCGTATATCGCCCAACTGGCGCTGAATCTGACCCAGGTTTCGCTGGAACTGACCGCCGAAGGCACGATCCTGACGCGCGGCAGCGAAATTATGGCCTTCGCCGGCCACCTGTCCCCGGAGGACATCCTCGAACTGCGGGATGTGGTCGCCAATGACTGGCAGTCAAACTCCGACGGCGCGCGCTTCCGCTTCATCCGCCTGCCCAGCAGCGGCAAAGACTACATGCTCTATTCCATCCAGACGACCGGCGAACTCACGCTGTCCATGATTTTCGCCGGCGCAACGCCGCTGCGTGTCATCCGCCACCAGGCGCAGCGCCTGGCGCGGGCGCTGGAGTCCGTGCCGGAGCCGGCTCCGGAGGAACCCGTACAGGAGCCAGCCCCGTTAGTCCCGGTCGAAACCATCACCTACAATACTTATGCCTGCGTGTGGCTGCTGCGCGACCCGCAAGATCGCCTGAGCGATGCAGTGGCACAAGCCATCATCGCCGGGCTGACCATCCAGCTCCAGGAGCAGAACTGGAAAATTCACAACCTTCAGGTGCATGAAGATTTTATCTACCTGCTGGCCGATGTCCCCGGCGAAAAACCGCCCCACGAGATCATCCGCGACCTGCGCCGCCGTTCGGCGGAAATCGCCCATACCCAGGCGGCTGATCTGACGCCACAGATGTTATGGGCAGACAGCTACTATATCCTCACGCCGGGGCGCGATCTGCAAACCGAGGAAATCCTGGAATTTATCAACTTCCAGCGAATGCTTTAACGCGCCGTTTGCCGGCGCACTTTTTTATTCCTCTCGCTCCAGCTATAATTAAGCACAAATGTTCAACCACCCGAAGGGGTTTTTATGCCTGCGCGTTCCATGTTTTATATTATAGACGGCCATGCAGTCGCTTACCGACACTTTTTCGCCCTGCAAACGCTCGGCTTCAGCACCAGCAGTGGCGAGCCGACCAACGCGACCTTCGGTTTTGCCCGCGCGCTGCTGGATATTTTTCAGAAGGATAAACCGGATTATATCGCCGTCAGTTTTGATCGCGGTTTAAGCGGGCGCGATGACCTGTACGCCGAATACAAAGGCACGCGCGAGAAGATGCCGGATGATCTGGCACAGCAGCTTACGCGGATTGAACAGCTGGTGCAGGCTTTTAACATCCCCATTTTAGCCCTCGATGGTTACGAAGCCGACGATGTGATCGGCTCGATCACCACCCAGGCCGAGGCGCAAGACCTCAACGTGCGAATCGTCACCGGCGACCGCGACATGCTGCAGCTGCTTACCGAGCAGGTGTCGCTTAAACTTTTTTTCCCCAAACGGGGCGTGAACGATGCCACCTACGACCTGGCGCGCTTCCGCGAGGAATACGGCCTGGAGCCGTACCAGCTTGTAGACCTCAAAGCCCTGATGGGCGACGCCTCCGACAATATCCCCGGCGTGAAAGGCGTCGGCGAAAAAACGGCGCTCAGACTGCTCCAGGATTACGGCTCGCTGGACAAAGTTTACGAGCATGTTAGCGAAATCAAGGGATCGCTGGGGCAAAAGCTGGCCGATGGCCGCGAACTCGCTTTTTTGAGCCGGCGTCTGGCAGCCATCAAACGCGATGTGCCAGTGAAGCTGGACATCAAAGCCTGCGCCGCCCACGACTTCGACGCCCAGCGGGTGGATTCGTTGTTCGCTGAACTCGAATTTCGCGGCCTGCGCGACCGCCTGCCCCAACTGCAGCAGATAGAGCAGCTTCCTCTGTTCGCTGCCAGCCCGGAAGCCTCGCCCCCGGCAGACGACGCGCCTCCCATCGCGGAAACCATCATCGTCCGTGATCGTGCCGCACTGGACGCCCTGGTTGAAGTGTTAAACGCTGCCCCGGCCATCACGTTCGATACCGAAACCACCAGCACCGACCAGATGGCCGCCGAACTGGTCGGCATTGCCCTGGCGGTCAGCGGCGAAACCGGCTATTACATCCCGGTCGGCCACCGGGAAGGCCGGCAGCTTGACCTGCAAACCGTCCTGGATGCCCTGCGCCCGCCGCTGACCAACCCACACATCGCCAAATACGCCCACAATGCCAGCTACGATCTGGTTATGATGCAGCGGTACGGCCTGGACGTGTCGCCCATCACCTTCGATACGATGATCGCCGAATGGCTGCGCGACCCTGAAAGCAAATTCCTGGGGCTTAAAAATCTCGCCCGCCAGGAATTGAACGTCCACATGACGGAAATCGCGGAATTGATCGGCAGGGGCAAAAAACAGATCACGATGGACAAAGTGCCGGTCGAGCGCGCCGCCCCTTACGCCGCCGCCGATGCCGCCATCACGCACCGGCTGGCCGGCCACCTGCGCCCCAGGCTGGACGAGATGCAGCTCACGGCGCTGTTCGAGGAACTCGAAATGCCGCTGATTCCCGTCATCGCCGCCATCGAGCGGGCCGGCGTCGCGCTGGACGTGGCCCATTTGCGAAACCTGAGCGAAGAACTGACAGTCCGGCTGACCGCCCTGGAAAACGAGATTTACGCGCTCGGCAGCTATGGCCCGTTTAACATCAACAGCCCCAAACAGCTTAACGACGTGTTATTCGGCAAGCTGGGGCTGCGCGTCCTGGAAGCCCGCAAGACGGCTCACGGCCAGTCCACCGCCGCCGATGTGCTGGAAAGCCTGCGCGGCCAGCACCCCATCATCGAAAAAATCCTGGATTACCGTGAAATCGCCAAATTGAAAGGCACTTATGTAGACGCCCTGCCCGCCTTGATTAACCCGCATACCGGGCGCGTCCACACCAGCTACAATCAAACTGGAACCTCTACCGGACGGCTGAGCAGCAGCAGCCCGAACCTGCAAAACATCCCCATCCGCACCGACGAAGGCCGTAAAGTGCGGCGCGCGTTCGTCGCCCCGCCGGGCTTTAAGCTGCTTTCTGCCGACTACAGCCAGATCGAACTGCGGATTCTCGCCCATGTCAGCCAGGATCGCACCCTGCTGGAAGCCTTTGCCCAGGGGCAGGACATCCACGCCGCGACGGCGGCGGCCATCTACGACATCCCGCTCGATCAGGTTTCCTACGAACAGCGCAGTTTTGCCAAACGTATTAACTTCGGCCTGATGTACGGCATGGGCGCGCACCGCCTGGCGCGTGAAAGCAGCCTGTCGTTTGCCGAAGCCGAACGTTTTATCCAGCGGTACTTCGCCCGGATGCCCGGCGTTTTACGCTATCTGGAACAGACCAAAGCTAATGCCCGGACGAAAGAAGGTCTGGAAACGCTCTTTCACCGCCGCCGCACGTTTCCCATCCTTTCCGGCGGCAAAACGGCCAACCGGCAGATCATCCAGGCTTACGAGCGGGTCGCCATCAACTTCCCTATCCAGGGCAGCGCCGCCGACATCATCAAACGCGCCATGATTGACCTGTATGCAGAACTCCAGCGCCGCCGCCTGAACGCCCAGATCATCCTGCAAGTGCATGATGAACTCGTCCTCGAAGTACCGGATGCCGAACTCGAAACCACTGCCGCCCTGGTCGTGCAAACGATGGAAGCGGCCTACGTGCTGGATGCCCCCCTGCGGGCTAACGCTCAGGTCGGCCTCAACTGGCGGGATATGGAGCCTGTTTGAGCATTCACCGTCCCTGGTTCATCCCGCCGCCATCTGCTAAAATGCCTGCTGACCGGCAGCCACCGGCGTCGGGATGTTTCATTCTGAACCAATAACGGGACGCGCCACTGTGAAACTCTTGTCGGACGCACACGCCCGGCTGGTCGAAAGCGCCATCCACAGCGCCCAGGCCGCCGGGGAATTACCCCCTTTCGACATTCCGCCGGTTGAAATTCGCCCGCCCAAACGCAGTGACCAGGGCGATTACGCGGCGGCGGTCGCCTTACAACTGGCGAAACCCGCCGGGATAAATCCCTTCGACATCGCCAACATCATCACCAGACACCTGCCACCAGCCGATTTTGTCGGCGCGGTGGAGGTCGTCAAACCAGGGTTTATCAACTTCCGGCTGGACGAAACCTGGCTCAAAACGCAGGTCGAACAGATCATTGCCGAAGGCGACAGCCTGTTTCAGCTTAACCTGGGCGCGGGCAAACGGGCGCAGGTGGAGTTCGTCAGCGCCAACCCTACCGGCCCGCTGCACGTCGGGCGCAGCCGGGGCGCGATGGTCGGCGACACAATGGCGCGCCTGCTGGAAGCGGCGGGTTACGCGGTCGAACGCGAATATTACTTCAACAACGCCGGCAAGCAGATGGTTGACCTGGGCAACAGTCTGCGGATTCGTTACCTCGAAGCCCTGGGGCAGCCGGTCGAAATCCCGGAGCAGGACTTTTACCAGGGTGAATATCTGAAGGATTTCGCCCGCGATCTGGTCGCCGAAAAAGGCGACTCGCTGGTCGGCGCAGACTGGAAGCCGTTTAAGGAATATGCCGAACGCCGCATGTTCGATGTCATCCGCGCCACGCTCAAGCGCGTGAACATCGAGCATGATATTTTCTTCAACGAAAACAGCCTGTACGAATCCGGCGCGGTCTGGCATACGTTGGACAATCTTCGGGAACGCGGCCATGTTTACCAGGCCATCCGGCCAGAAAATGTCGCCAATGACCAGCCGGACGAGGACGAGGCCGGTAAAGGTGAAGCCGTCTGGTTCAGAAGTACGGCTTTTGGCGACGAAAAAGACCGCGTGCTGGTTAAAAGTGATGGTTCGCCAACCTATACGCTGCCGGACATCGCCTATCATGTTGATAAAATCAATCGCGGTTTCGATCTGCTCATCAACGTACTGGGCGCGGATCACGGCGCGCAGCACCGGGTCGTCAAGTACGGGATTCAGGCGCTCGGTCTGGATGCGTCCAAAATCCACGTCATCCTGATTCAACTGGTGCGGATGATCCGCGACGGCAAGGAAGTCCGCATGAGTACCCGGCGCGGCGATTACGATACCCTGGACGATCTGATTGACCAGACCAGCGCCGACGTGGTGCGTTATATGCTGCTGGCCCGCAGCCCGGACTCGCACCTGAATTTTGATCTCGATCTGGCCGTCAAACAGAGCAACGAAAACCCGGTTTATTACATCCAAAACGCGCATGTGCGCTGCGCCGGCATTTTCCGCGAGGCCGAGGCGCGCGGCCTGACCGACAACGGCGCGGACGTAAACCTGCTGGGTGCGGACGAACTGCGGTTTATCCGCAAGGCGATGGAGCTGGGCGAGGTTATCGCGCTTTCGGCGCAAACTTTCGAGCCGCACCGGATTGCGTTTTATGCCGGGGAATTAGCCAGCCTGTTCCACCCGATTTACGATAATGTGCGCGCCCTGCACGGCGACGTGCCGCCCGATGTGGCAAAAGCGCGCCTGCGCTTTTACCGCGCCGCCCAGGTCGTTTTTAAGCGCGTGCTGACCCTCATGGGCATGTCCGCGCCGGAGAGAATGTGATTGATGCCAGTCTACAAGCTGACTCGTTATTGTATTGTAAGAGAAGGAACATGGGATTAAAACCTGACCGCTGGATTCGCCAGATGGCGCTGGAACACGGCATGATCGAACCGTTCGCCGAAAATCAGGTGCGCGACGGCGTTATCAGCTACGGCGTATCGAGCTATGGCTACGATATGCGCGTGGCCGATGAGTTCAAAATCTTCACCAATGTTTACTCGGCTGTTGTAGACCCTAAGAGTTTTTCCCCGCAGTCTTTTGTGGATTTTAAGGGTGCGGTTTGTATCATCCCTCCCAACTCGTTTGTGCTGGCGCGTTCGATGGAATACTTCAGAATACCGCGTAATGTGTTAACCATCTGTGTCGGTAAAAGCACGTATGCCAGATGCGGTCTGATAGTGAATATAACCCCCTTCGAGCCGGCCTGGGAAGGTTACGTAACGCTCGAAATCAGCAATACTACGCCCCTGCCGGCCAAAATTTACGCCAATGAGGGCATCGCGCAGGTGCTGTTCTTCGAGGCGGACGAGGAATGTGAAATCTCGTATGCCGACAAAAAAGGCAAATATCAGGGGCAGACCGGCGTCACGCCGCCCCGACTGTAAAGCGACTGTCGAACGATACCGGCCATCACCTCGAAACGATACCGCCCGGCACTTGTTGATGAGTGCCGGGCGGTATTTTCGTTCAGACTGTTGCAAGGCAGAATTTTACTGCGCGTCCACGCGGATAATGCGTCCCTCGACCTGCGGCATCACCGGGCTGTTCGCGCGGATGTACTCAATCACAACCACGTCCAGTTCCTTACCGTCGTCACGCGCGTTGGTGGCGTTATCGCGGAACATGGTGTATTCGTCGCCGCCGGCGCGCATGAAGTCGTTGGCCGCCACCGTGTAGACGGCTGCCGGGTCAATCGGGCTGTAGCTGCCATCGGCATTTAACACTTCCACGCTGATGATGCGTTCGCCGACCGGCTTGCTGCCATCCCAGGTGTACCGCGCGCCCGAAACCTGCGGGAAGCGCCCCGTGCCGCTGTCAGAGCCAACGCGCGCCACGCCGTTTTCCAGCGCCGCGATTACGTCCGCGCCGCTCAGTTCAAACGTCGAAACACGGTTGCGGAAAGGCAGCACGGTCAGAATATCACCAACCGTCACGTCCAGCGGCTCCGGCAGAGTCAGGTCTTCGGGGTGGTCGGTGGCAACGGGAATGCTGGCGCGGATGCCGCCGCCGTTCATGATGGCGATCTGAACGCCGGTATCAAAACGGATCGCGTCGGCGATCATATTGCCCATGTTGCACTCAACCGAGCGGCATTCATCGCGGTCGCCGCTCAGATACACACCGGTCTGCCCAATGATCTGGGCTTTCAGTTCTTCCAGCGGCGCGGCCAGTTCGGACACCAATGCCTGCATTTCGGCATTCGGCGCGATGTAACGCGACATCAGAATTGCGTCACCGCTCCAGCTTGCCGCAATACCGTTGGCATCAAAGGTCACATCCAGGCGGCCCAGGTAGCGATTGTGACGAAAAGCCTGAACAACCAGCACCGGCTCGTCGCTGGCGCTCCGAACGACCGTCGGGTACGGCCCTTCAACCACTGCCGTATAACGACCACCGGCTGCGGCAAAAACATTGCTGAGGAACGTCTCGCTGTCCGCGCCGATCATCACGTCCACGCCGCTGACCTGCGCCGCAAGTTCCTGCTCAAGCTGGTAGGACAGGTGCGCCAGCAGGATGATCTTGTTAATGCCCTGCGCCGTCAGCGCATCCACGTTTTCCTGAACCAGCGCCGCGACATCTTCGCCAAAGGTGATGTTTTCGCCCACGCGCGCCAGGAAGCGCGTTTCCGGCGTCGTGAGACCGATCACGCCGATCTGCTGACCGTTCACATCCAGAACCACCGACGGCAGGATTTTGCCCGCCAGCGGCGAGGCTTCAGCCACGTTCGTGTTGGCCGACACAACCGGAAAATTGAGCATCGAGATAAAATCGGCCAACACCTGTTCGCCGTTGTCAAACTCATGATTGCCAAGCGTCATGGCATCAACACCGAGCAGGTTCATCACCTGGGCGTTATCCATGCCGAGATGCTGCGAGTGGAACAGCGTCCCGGTAAAACGGTCGCCGGCATCCAGCAGCAGCGAGTTGGCCGCTTCGGCGCGAATCTGATCTACGACTGTTTTCATGATCGCCACGCCGCCGTTGCCGTCGGCATCCGCTTCATGATACGAATGGGTGTCGTTCGTGTGCATAATCGTCAGGGTGTACGTATCCTGAGCCGACGACACGCCGAACGCCACAACAGTAACGATCAAGGCAGCCAGAACAGACAGTTTACGAAGCATTCAAAAACTCCTTTTTCTGAGCCATCGCATAAGATGAGACGATAGCAACAAAGGATTAAACCGATATTGACTCAACGTTATCTTTGCACAGCGGCGGGTTGAACGTCTATTAATGATCGTTTCGCCTTTCTGGCTCGATTCGGATCTGCGCCGGGATTGAAAAAAAGCGGCGGTTCGTGTAAACTTGTTGTAGTGAGGGCGGTTAGCTCAGTTGGCAGAGCGCCTGACTTACATTCAGGAGGTTTCACAGGTTCGAGCCCTGTACCGCCCACAAAACAGCCGACGCATATCTTAACGGTATGCGTTTTTGTTTAATGGCCGATTATCTACTCACCCGAACGGGACGAATTGCTGGTGCTTTTTATTGCCAGTCTATATCGAAATGGGATATGATTACGGTTAAGTGTTGAGAAGCCGTTGGGCTATGGTATGGAATTCGTAACGGCGAGAGAACCGCTATGGTGATGTCACAAACCGAAAACAGGCATATTCTCATTGTCGAAGATGACGAAGACACAGCAGAGGTGGTTTCTACCCTGCTGAACGAAGCCGGCTACCAGACCATCGCCGTTGACCGGGGCGATCTCGCGCTGTATCAGATTGCCAGCAGTTCCCCCGACCTGGTGCTGCTCGACCTGAACCTGCCCGATATTCACGGCCTGGAAGTGCTGAAACAGGTTCGTTCACAGTCCTTCCTGCCGATGATCGTCCTTAGCGGCTACGGACGGGAGCGTGACAAGGTCATCGCCCTGGAAGCGGGGGCCGACGATTACATGGCAAAACCCTTCTCGCCGGAAGAGCTGGTCGCCCGCGTGGCGGCGCTGCTGCGCCGCATTGATTGGACGCCGCAGCCGGAAACCAAACTAGTCGTGCGCCAGCTTGAACTGGATATTCCACGCCGCCAAGCTTTTATACGCAACCAGCGGCTTCATCTGACGCCCATCGAATATGGCCTGCTGGTAACGATTATGCGTAAAGCGGGGCAGGTCGTCACCCACGACGAACTGCTGCGAGTCGTGTGGGGTGAACAGTACGAAGGCGACTACTCCGTGCTGCGCGTCAACATTTCGCGCCTGCGGCAGAAAATCGAGCAGAATCCGCGCCATCCAACCTACATCGTCACCGTACCCGGCCAGGGCTACCGGATGCCCACCAACAGTCGGTTTTAATTTCGCACCCGTTGGCGTATTGGCGAATCTGTGCTATGTTAACCTTCAGGCATCGCGCATCTGCACATTCATAGGCGAGGTAAGTGCTATGCCCGGAGATTACACTGCTTTAGCGCCGGTGTACGATGACATCGGCCTGGCCGACTTTGCGCGGCGTATGACGCCCGTTCTGATTGATTTCGCCCAGCAGCGCGATTGGCTTGGCCGCCGCGTTGTGGTGCTGGGCTGCGGCACGGGCGCAAGCATCGAATATTTATCGAACTATATGTATACCATCACCGGCGTGGACAGCTCGCCGGAGATGCTGGCAGCCGCCCAGCAAAAGCTGGCCGACTCCGGCGCGAGTGTCCGCTGGGTGGAAGCGGACATCCGCGAGCTTGGCAATGCCGTCGGCCATGCGGACATGATTCTGGCGCTTAACGTGCTGAATGAATTAAACAGCCTGCGCGATCTGGAAGTCGTTTTTACCCAGGTTCAGCGCCTGCTGGAGCCGGAGAAGTTATTTATTTTCGATATGTATACGATCCAGGGCCTGACCGAACAGGGACGCAGCGCAGATGCCGTCGTCGCCGACGAGCCGCATCTCAGCGTGTTCGTCACCAATGAATACGATTACGAACGCCAGATGGCGACCAGGCATTACCTGATCTTCCGCCGCCAGGGCGAAAGCTGGCAGCGCAGCGAAGCCCGCCACGTGCTGCGCGGTTTTCCGATCCAGGCTGTCGCGTCCCTATTGCAGCGCGCCGGTTTGAAGGTGGGCGGCATTTTTCAATTGGATTTAGACCCCTACGAGCCGGGCGTTTCTCAGGCTTCGCGGGTGATATTTGTGGTGGAAAAACCGTCGCAGTGATGAATACCCTTCATGATACCTCGCTGACTTTTGCCGTAGACCCCGAACATGGAGGGCTGCGCTCTGCCGTATTCGGGTCATTTTTTGCTATCTGGATTATCGGCTACGCCGTTCTCAATACACTAATTCCCAGCGAAGGTTTGAACCTGATCGCCGGAGCGTTCGGTTTTGGCCTGGCCGCGCTGCTCGTCTCGCGTATCATCGAACCCTTTCTGCGAAAAAATTGGCCGAGCGGGCGTGTGCTGCAAATCACGAGCGACTATGTGCGGCTGGCGCGCCGTGACCATGTTCAGGTTGAAATCAAAGCCCACGAGCCGATGAGTATTCTGCTGTGGCAGTTTAGAATCAAAAATCGCCGCAATCGCGTCCCGGCGGGCTGGTTTGTGCTGGCCTGCGCGCTGGAGCAGGATGATTATTACCTACCGGTTTATACGCTGGCTTCGCCGGAGCAGAGCAAAGCGTTGAATGAAAAAGCACGTTTTGCCGGCCTCATCAGCGATAAAGACCTGAAGGCCAAAGACGCCCGCCAGGATACGCTGCGCGTGACCGGCGAGCAGCGCCGCCTGCGGCTGGCCGAAAGCCACCGCTGGGCGGACGGCGCGGAGCTTAACCTACCGGATTTTGAGCAGTTCCTCGCCCGTCTGCACACTCAGTTCCCGCAGTGGATGCCGCTCGACCGATGAAAAAGCTGGCGCTCATCGGGTTCGGGATTCTGCTGCTGGCACTGGTTTTTCCGGCGCGGGCGCAGCAAGACCTAGTTTTATTCACGCCGGTCAGCGGGCGCATCGAAGCCGGCGGCCAGCAGTCCTATCGTTTTCAGGCCGTCGAAGGCAGCCTTCTATCGTTCGTCGTCCAGGCCGCCTCCGGCGATCTTGACCCGCAGATCAGCATCACTAACAGCTCGGGCGCGGCCATCATCAGCAACGACGATTACCATTATCCCGAAAGCGGCGATTCGCTGATTGAGGCGATTACGATACCCCGCACCGATACTTACACGGCGACGGTATCAGGCTTTGGCGGCACTTCAGGCGAGTATAACCTGTCCATGCTGGCCGGTTATGGGCAGGTCAGCGCCAGCCAGAACTTCAACGGCAGCCTGAGCTGGCAGGCCGCCGCCGAACCGTTACAGGTCGAGGCGGTGGACGGTCAGCTTGCGCTTGCACTCGACGGCCCCGAACAGATCGGCGCGGCTGTTGACCGGGGGCTGAATGTCCCGCCGGTTTATTTTGCCCGCACTGCGGTCACGGTGACGACCACCCAGGCCAACTGGATGGTTGGATTAACCGCCCGGCAAACCGGCGCGAGCGCCTTTTACCTGCTGACAATTAACGAGCGCGGCCAGTGGCGTTTTTCTGTCCGAACTTCCGGCCAGGATCGGATGATTCGAGACTGGACGCCGCACCCGGCCATCCTGGCCGGCAGCAAAACATTCACCCTGGCGATGCTGGTCAACGGCAGCAATTTTGACTTTTTTTACAACGATAGTTTAATTGGCCGCCTGACCGATGCCACCATTTCCGAAGGCGGGCGTCTGGGTCTGGCCGTTATAACCGACAGCTCCCGCACTGCACAGATGTCGGCTCGCTTCGACAACCTGACAATCACCACGCCAGTGCTGGTTGACGGCAGCCCTGTTCCGCCTTCCCAACTCATCCTTGGCGCGCCCGCTGGCATGGCGCAGGAACTCCAGCGCCGCAATGTCATCCCTTCCGGCGGGGAGATGGCGCTCACCGTCGGCGAAAGTTTCATCGGGTCGGCCCGCCCAGGGGTAGAGCGGTTTATGCTGGGGCGCGGGGCCTCGTTTCGGAACTTCGCTCTGGGGACAACCTTCTCCTGGCGGGCTGACGCGGAGGGCATCACCGGCTGCGGGCTGATTTTTGCCGCCGCCGACGAGACGCACTATACGCTGGCTTACCTCGACCGCACCGGCGGTTACGGCATCTCGCAGCGGCAGGGCGACTCGTTTGTGCCAGGGCTGTTCGGCGAAAAACCGCTGCCGGAAAAAAGCGCGTATCATCTGTTAGTAGTCGTTCTCGAAGATCGGGTGCTGTATTACGTAGATGGTGTTTATGGTGGCACGCTGGAAATGGCGGCGGTGGACGGCGCAGTGGGTAATGCGGTCGTCAACTTCGAGCCGGTGAACACCTCCTGCCAGTTTCGAGACACCTGGGTATGGCGCTGGTCATAACAGCCGGCCAATAAAAAAATGTCCCCTGCATCTATTGAGTAAGGTGTAATGGAACCTATCGAAGCGGCGATTCTACAAACCATATTGTATGCAGATGTATTTAATTTCCCCCTTACAATTGCGGAAATCCACCACTTTTTTATCCATCACGAGCCGATCAGCGAAGCCGAAATCCGCCGCACTCTGGCGACCTCCACCCGGCTTCAAGGCTGCCTGCACATCACCAACGAGTACATCGCCCGCACCGGGCGCGAAGACCTGATCGCGCTGCGGCAGACACGCTGCGCCGTCTCGCGGGAACTCTGGCCGCTGGCGATAGCCTACGGGCGCTGGTTGGCGCGCCTGCCGTTCGTGCGAATGGTGGCGCTGACCGGGGCGCTGGCGATGCACAACGCCCGCCATCACCGCGACGATCTCGATTACCTGCTGGTGACGCGGCCCGGCCGTGTCTGGCTGGCGCGCGCATTTTCGATCCTCCTGGTTCGGCTGGCGCGGCTGCGCGGCGTGGAAGTCTGCCCCAATTATGTGCTGGCGGAAACGCATTTAGAGCAGCAGCGCCAGGATATTTTTATCGCCCATGAAGTCGCCCAGATGGTGCCGCTCTACGGTCGCGCAGTTTACGAACAAATGCGCGAGCGCAATACCTGGGTAATCGGCTATCTGCCGAACGCTGCCGGCGTTTTCCGCCCCGAAAACGAACAGCCTATTGGGCGGTTCGGGGCCGGACTCAAATGGCTGCTGGAAGCCCTGCTGGGTGGGCGGCTGGGCGATGCCCTGGAAAGGTGGGAATCCCGCCGCAAGCAGCGCCGCTTTTCGGCAGAAATCCACCGCCTGCCCTATCATTCCGCCCGCCTGGACGACTCCCAGGTTAAAGGCCACTTCAACGATCACGGCCATTTTGTGCTGCGCCAGTACGCCGAACGGCTGCGCGAGTACGGCCTTGAATCCCAAACCGCCGCCACAGCAGCCGATTAAACCCCTGTATCCGGCAGACCCCATAAACAAAAAAGGGGCGGTTGTTAGCCGCCCCCGAAAAATGCTTGCGCTCAGATCACTTCTTCATCACCGCGCCCAGGGTATCGCAGGCCGGGCAGGTGCCGTCCGGTCGGAACATGGCGTAACCACCCATCGGGTCATCCGCTGTGAAGAATGGGAAATCCACGTTCCAGATGATAATCAGGCGCACCTTGCCACTCTGAGCAGCGATGGTTACGGCCTCGGCCAGCCAGGCGGCGTGCTGCGCGACCGTCGTATTCTGCGCCCAGGCAAAATTTGCTGGAAGCGGCGTGGTAAAACCCTGCGGCGACAGATAACCCAGTTCGGTGAAACAGACCTGCTTGCCGCCAAACGGACCGTAACCCCGCTGAAGCATCGAGCCAAAGAAGTAAGTCGGGTAATTACCACGCGGGTCGCCGGTGGTGGCTGATGGGGCGATGATGCCCTCATTGTAGTGCAGGCCCACACAGTCCAGATACTGCGCCGCGCCGGCCTGCGCCATCTGCTGCATAAACACGTCGTCGTTGCAGCCGTTTTCGGTGCAGCCCGCCGTCCCAAAGAAGCCGGTCGGCGCCGGCGCCGCGCTGACAACCAGTGTGGCCGGGTTGCGCGTTTTGATGGCATTAAAGGCCGCCGCCAGCATCTGGGTATAGCTGCCACCGTTGACCTGTCCTAACGGCCATTCCCGGTCAATATTCGGTTCGTTCCAGACTTCAATCGCATCCGCGCCCAAAGCGGCCACGCCGCCCAGGAACTGCGCGAAGGTATTGATGTAATTCTGGAAGTCGCCCATCTGGGATTTATCGCCTTTGATGCCCAGCAGAATCTTGAAGCCGCTGCCTTTGGCCGACGCGATAAGGCCGGAAGCCTTGCTCGGATCATCGCCCAGTTTGTACTCAAGCTGCTTTTTGACCCAGGTCATCCCGGCGCGGTTCATCAGGCTGACGGTGTTGCCGCTCAGTTCCAGCACGTGGCCGCCCAGCTCAAAACCGCCGACCGCTGCCGCGCCCGCTACCGGCGGCGGCAGGTTCGGGTCGCCCGCCGGCGCGGGGGCCGCAGCCGCCGTCACAACCTGGTCGCACACCGCAACGGCTTTCAGGTCAAAACTCACGCGGCCCTGGAAAACCTGTCCGGTCAGGCTGGTGATGGTGAACGTCCAACCCCAGTATATCTCGCGGTAATCCGCCGGGTTTTCGATGGTGCGGCAGGCATCAATACCCCCCTGCCATTCCGATTGTTCCCATTCATAGGAACGCACAATACCCAGGTCTACAGACTTCTCCTCCTCAATAGCATCACGCACCGCCGAAAATGCCCGCCACAGCGGGTCAGTCGGTGTAGGAGTCGGCGCGTCTTGAGCCAGCACGACACGCGGCGCGCCTGCCGACAGCACAACCGCCATCAACAGCGCACAGATCATCAAACCGGCCAATGGTTTCGGGAAAAATCGCTGCATTTGACTATCCTCTTTAATTGTTCTCATCTCGCCGGCATGGGAACTTTGCAGCCGCACCGGCGAAACTTACGACAAGTTTCAGATTTTACCAAATTGCGCCACACTTCTACAGGAAAACGTAGGTTAAACGTAGCCCAAAAGCCGGGGAACGTGGTGCTGCCGCATCCCCCGGCAGTTTTTCTGCACCGGTTATCAGCTAAAACTCTGGATAGCTTCTTCCCGCAGCCAGTTCAAACGTTCCAGTAAAACCGGCTCGCTCCGGTCGGCCAACTGCTCCTCAACCGCCTCGATTGCTTCCAACAACTGGCCGTTGAACTCACCGATGCGCTGAGCGATGACAGCCCGCGCATCCTCGTCGGAACTCGCGGCCAGCACCTCGTTAATGAACTGGAGTTCCGGCGGCATATCGGCTTGCAGCATCGCCACCACCAGATTATAGATTGCCTTCAGGCGGCTGCCCGCGTTCGCATCCCCCCGGCGCTCGGCTTCCTGAAGGTTGGCCGAAAGCACCTGAAGAAACGTGTAATCAATCAGCGGCAGGTTTGCGGCGATGACAGCCTCCGGGTCGGAGCTGTTCAGGATGGTCTGGAGCAGCCCAGCCGCATTCTGGAGTGCCATACGGGTCTGCTGGTCGGCCTGCGCCGTCAGTTCAAGCAGGTTTTCGCGCAGCGCCTCCAGTTTCGGGCGCTCGGCAGCCGGGGACTGGCCGATCCGCACCTGAAGTTCCTGGAAGAAAGCATAATCGAATACAGGCCGCACCAGCCCGACCAAAGCCTGCAAATATTCGATGGAATCGGCATGATGAATTGCCAGATTCATAAAATCGGCCCGCTGAGCATTCGGCCCCAGCGCGTTAATCTCGTTAGCGGCTTGTTCGATAAGGGCTTCCTGGGCGCGCGAGCGTTCGGCCAACTCCTTGCCGAACGTCGAATACGCCACCATCTGGTTTTGCAGCATCAGCAGCCGTTCGGCCACGCCCTGCCGCCCTTCTTGCAGCATCCGTTGGGCCAGCAGCGTGACCGTCTGCATCAACTGCGAATCGATCTGGCCGTCATTCTGCTCGATCAGCGCAGGAATCTCCTCATCCGGGGCTTCCAGCAGCGTTTCCACCAGCCGGACGCGGGCGCGCTGCGCCTCCATCATCTCCGGCGTCACGCCATCGGCCTGCAAAATCTGATCTACCAGGCCCTGCATCGTCAGCGCCTGTCGCGGCTGAAGCAGATACCCCTTAAACGCCCCCTGCGGAAGCTGTGTAGTCAGCTCGCGCATCAGATCGCCAATCGCTTTTTCCTGCGCTTCCTTCGCCAGCCCCAACTCCATCGGGACGAAAGTGATAACCAGCTCTTTAGTGGGGTCATGATACACCAGCGGCGTAAGCATGGGGTTCGGAGTGCCGCAGTTGGGACACAACGCCAGATTAAGCTGGCCGGTCAGCAGTTTCATTTTGGCTTGAGGGTCTTGTTTGGCGTCAATCACGTTTTGAAACGTGGCGCGGAAGGGTTGGCGGCATTGAATACATGGGATGGTCGTTTGCATCAGTTTAGACATGCGCTCTCCAGAGTGATCGAATTCAGGACGGGAAATTAACGCTGCGGCAGCGTAAAGTAGAATGTTGAACCCTGGCCCGGCTTGCTCTTAACCCGGATACGACCACCATGCGCCTCGATGATCGTCCGTGCGAGATATAAACCCAGGCCAGTGCCTTTGGTTCGGCGGCTGAGGGTGTCGTCCACCCGGTAGAAACGCTCAAACAGACGTTCTTGCTCGCGCTCCGGTATCCCTACTCCCTGGTCGCGCACAAAAACCGTTACTGTTTCATCATCCACGCCGCCGCCGATTTCTATCATACCACCGTTTGGCGAATATTTGATGGCGTTGCTAACAAGGTTATCGAGAACCTGCCGCAGGCGGGTTTCGTCACCCTGAATGATGGGAAAATCCGGTGGAAAGTTTAGCACCAACTCATGCTGTTGGGTCTGCGTGCGGAAGCGTTCCACCACCTGCGCCGCCAGTTGGTCTAAACGGACATCGCTCATCTCAAGGCGCATCCGCTCGGCTTTAAGTTTGCTGGTCGCCAGCAGGTTTTCAATCAATTCGGTCAGGCGGTCGGCTTCGTCCTCGATCACCGTCAATCCCTCGCGGATCACCTGCGGGTCCCAGGCGGCGTCCTCACGGTTGAGCGTCCCGGCGTAACCCTTGATGAGCGCGACCGGCGTTTTAAGTTCGTGTGAGACGGTGGAAATAAAAACATTCTGCATCTCCTGCGCCTGCCGGAAGTTGGTGATGTCGCGCACGTTGGCGATGATGTTCGACAGGTGTCCGTCCGCTGTCAGCAGCGGCGCGTAGGTGATGCCCACGCTCAGCGTCAGCCCATCGCGGCGCAGCAAATCGCCCTCAACATACAGAATTTCCGGCGGTGCGGTGGCGGGCGTCCGAAACGGCCAGCCTTCCTCAAGCGCCTGGCGCAGATCGCCCTTTTCCACCCGCTTCCAGACGATTACTTCGTCCACGTTACGTTCTAGGGCTTCCTGGCTCAGCCAGCCGCTCATACGTTCCAGGGCGCGGTTGAAACCCACAATATGCAGATGCGCGTCCAGAATCATCACACCGTCGGCGCTGTATTCCAGGATGGCCGCCAGACGTTTACGCTCGTAGTCAATGCGCGCGTAAAGCTGCGCGTTGTGTACGGCTATCGCTGCCTGGTCGGCAAAACTCTGCAAAATCTGGAGGTCGTTTTCGGTGGCATCCATCCGGTAGGTGCGAAAGACGATCAGCAGCCCGACCGGTTCACCGGCGATCACCAGCGGCAGAAAAAGCGACTGCCGCAGCCGCCGGTCAAGCGTAATCGCCATTTTACTGAGCCGGGTGTTCAGCACCTCCGGGTCGGCGTCAGCATCGGACAAAGAAACCATCTCGTCCAGCAGATGATCGAGTTGGGGGATGCGTTCGTTTTCTATGCCTATCGTGGCGCGAATGCGATAGAACCCATTGCCATCCCGCAGAGCAACAATGCCCATTTTCCCCGCCAGCATGACGATGGAAGCGTTAAGCACCAGGCGCAGCACTTCCCCCAGGTCAAGCTGAGCCGTCATAGCGCGCGAAATTTCCAGCAGAAAATCGCGTTGGCGCACTCGGTAATCAGGCAGCATCAACATAGCGCCATTTTAGCACGGCACATACGCCGAATGAAGTACCCGGCGCAATTTCTTGCGATTTTCTTACGCGGGAATATCTTTTATACCCTGTTCAGCTTGGCCGCGACCTCGGTTACATCCTCCACGCCGCCGCGCGTTGGAACCAGCGCCGCTGCGCCGACGATGCTCACGTTTTCCCCCAGCGCCACCGGCTCGATCCGCAAGTCTTCCCAGTAGCTGCTGTCAATAGCATGTTGGCGGATGGCCTCGCGCATGGGCGCAAAAAGCGGTTCGCCGATCTGGCTGACGCCGCCGCCAAACAGCAGAATCTCCGGGTTAAAGAGGTGCAGCAGCGTGACCATACCCAGGCCAATGATCGTTCCGGCCTCGCGCACGATGTCCAGCGCCAGCGGGTCTCCCTGCTGCACGGCCTGGCCGACGATCATTCCGCTCAACTCGTCCAGGTCTCCCCCGACCAAATCGCGCATCAGCGACTTGTCACCCTTTTCGATGCGCGCGCGCGCCTTGCGCGCCAGCGCCGGCCCGGCGGCTTCTTTCTCCAGCGTGGATACCCGGTCGCCGGCCAGGATTATCATATGTCCGGCCTCCGCCGCCAGGCCGACGTTTCCCAGCAGCATTCGCCCATCCACGATGATGCCGCTGCCGATGCCGGTGCTGACGGTGGTGAAGATCAGATGGCGGTAGCCCTGCCCTGCCCCTCGGATCGCCTCGGCCAGACCGGCCACGTTGGCGTCGTTGCCCACATATACCGGCACACCAAAGGTTTCGTGCAGGATGTCGCCCAGCGGCACGTTATGCCAGCCCTTCAGGTTAGGCGGCGCAACCACCACGCCGGTGACCGGATTGGTCGGCCCCGGCGCGGAAACGCCGATTCCGGCCACCTGCGCGCCGTCCTGGGGCATCACGCGCTGAATTAATACTTTGATGCGCTCCAGGGTAGCCGCCAATCCCTCTTCATCCCGCGTCAGCGTCTCTTCACGCGCCAGGATATTCAACTGTTGATCGAGCCGCGCCGCCCGAACGCGCGTGCCGCCCAGATCAACGCCGATGATGACTTCAGCCATAGCTATTCCTTTTGTTCCAGATAAATAAACAGGCGCGCCTCACGGCAGCACTCTACAATTGAAACTTCCAGGTTTTAACGGTTTGCGTTCGTCTAACCCTGCCGGTTGAATGACCCGCCGGTGATTGGTACAATTCACCCGGACTCGAACATATTTTCCTGAACTTCCGCAGTAGGAAATCGCATTATGTCGCGTGTGACGCCGCTTCGCCAGCAGTACCTGGACATCAAGCGCGAATATCCCGATTGTATCTTATTCTTTCGTCTGGGCGATTTTTATGAAACCTTCGACGCCGACGCCGAAATCGCCGCCCGCGAGCTTGATCTGGTATTAACCGGGCGTCCGGTCAGCAAAAACGAGCGCGTGCCGATGGCCGGCGTCCCTCACCATGCCATTGATAGTTACATCGCCCGGCTGATCGAAAAAGGTTATCATGTCGCCGTCTGCGAACAGATGAGCGAACCGGACGGGCGCGGCATCGTTGACCGCGAAGTGACGCGCGTCGTTACCCCCGGCACGATCATCGAACCGGAACTGCTGGCCGAAGACCGGGCCAATTACCTGATGGCCGTTCTTCCGGTGGGCGACCCCGAAACCGGACGGTGGAACAAAGCCGGCATCGCCTACGTGGACATCTCCACCGGCGAATTCGCCGCCACCCAGCTTGAAGGCGATAATGCTGGCGTCCTGGTGCTGGAAGAACTGGCGCGGTTGGCCCCGCGCGAAGTCATCATGCCCGCCGGCTGGGTCGAACGCGGGGCATCCCTACCGCCGGGTATCCATCTGACCTCGGTGCAAGACTGGCGCTTCGAGCGTGGTACGGCAGAGCAGGCGCTTTCTCAACACTTCGGCGTCCGCACGCTGGACGGTTTCGGCCTGGGCGAAATGCCGTTCGCCATCTGCGCCGCCGGAGCCACTTTACTCTACGTGCGCGATACACAGCGCGGCAGCCTGGGGCAGATCACCGGCGTGCGCGCCTACTCGACTGCCAGTTTTATGGTGCTTGACCCCTTCACCCGCCGCAACCTGGAACTGACCGAAACGATCCGCAGCCGAAAAGTAGAAGGCAGCCTGCTCGGCATCCTCGACCGCACCGTGACGGCGATGGGCGCGCGCCTGCTGCGAACCTGGATCAACCAGCCGCTGCTGGACATCCACCGGCTGAATGCCCGCCTGGATGCCGTAGAAGCCCTGGCAGGCGACGAAAACCGCCGCGCGGAACTGCGCGCCGCGCTGAAAAGCATTTCGGACATCGAACGGCTGACCAACCGCCTGCTGGTCGGTCGCGCCGGCCCCCGCGACCTGCTCGGCCTGCGTGCCAGCCTGGATATGATTCCGCATATCCAGCGTTTGATCGGCGACCTACCGGCGCTCAGGCCGCTGGGCGAACGATTGGACGCCTGCGCCGACCTCAACGAACGCATCGCCAGCGCCATCACCGACGAACCGCCGGCCGTGCTGAACACCGTCGGCGCGATTCGCCCCGGTTATTCGCCGGAACTGGACGATATTCTGAACGCGACCCGCGACGCCCGCGAGTGGATTGCCAATCTCGAATCGGTGGAGCGCCGCCGGACGGGTATTGCCAGCATCAAAGTCGGTTTTAACAAGGTGTTCGGCTATTACATCGAGGTCAGCAACGCCAACGCCAACAAAGTGCCGGCTGATTACATCCGCAAACAAACCCTGGTTAACGCCGAACGTTACATCACGCCGGAACTCAAAGAATACGAAACGCTGGTGTTAAACGCGGAAGAGGAAATCCTGGCCGTCGAAAAACGGCTGTTCGAGGCGCTGTGCCGCGAAATCGCCCAGTCCGCACCGCGCCTGCTGAACACCGCCCGCGCTGTCGCCCATCTTGACGTTTTTCTCTCGCTGGCCGACGTGGCTGTCCGCGAGGGGTACACGCGCCCGAAGCTGACCGAAGACGATGTGCTGGTCATCAAAGATGGTCGCCACCCGGTCGTGGAAAGGCTGCTGGACGGCGGCATTCGCTACGTGCCAAACGATACGCACTTTGATGACCTGTCTCGCATTCACATCATCACCGGGCCGAATATGTCCGGCAAATCCACTTATATCCGGCAGGTGGCGATCATCACCCTCATGGCACAGATCGGCAGTTTCATCCCGGCGGACGAAGCCACCATCGGCCTGGTTGATCGCATCTTCGCCCGCATCGGCGCGCAGGACGAAATTCACGCCGGGCAAAGCACCTTCATGGTGGAAATGGTCGAAACGGCACGGCTGCTGTCCGGCAGCACGCGCCGCAGCCTGCTTATCCTGGATGAAGTTGGGCGCGGCACATCCACCTATGACGGGCTGGCGATTGCGCGCGCCGTCGTGGAGTATATTCACAACCATCCCCGCCTCAACTGCCGGACGCTTTTCGCCACTCACTACCACGAACTGACCGAACTGCCCAACATCCTGCCCCGCACTCGCAACTTTAACGTAGCTGTTTCGGAAGAAGGTGACGAAATAGTGTTCCTGCACCGGGTCGTGCCGGGCGGCGCAGACCGCAGCTACGGCGTTCACGTCGCCCAGTTAGCCGGGATGCCGCGCCCGGTGGTCGAACGCGCGCGCGAACTGCTGCACCACCTGGAAGCCCAGGGCAGCGACTTTAAACTGCCTACCGGTGAGTCCGCGCCGCTGACGCCCCGGCAGCAAAAACGCGAACAAGCCGGCCAGCTTCGCCTGTTTGAACCGGCCAATCCGGCATTGGAGGCGCTGCGTAAGCTCGAAGTGGACAACCTCAGCCCGCTGGAAGCTCTTACCAAACTGTACGAACTCAAACGCATGGCGGGCGACAAATAATTAAATAGAAAAGAATGAGCCTGATAGACAGGGGGCTTAAGCCCCCTGT